>CAYHSB010000138.1:0-4292 GCA_964359185.1 uncultured Chitinophagales bacterium | reverse complement strand
GATACACCGGGTTCGCGACGCGGTGATCTTCTTGCCATCGCAAAAGAAGTCCGATGGGAACTCGACTTGCACGGGCACAAGCATGTGAAGATTTTTGTCAGTGGTGGTATCGATGAGGAGAGCATTCGAGAGCTCAACTCCGTTGTCGATGCATATGGTGTCGGGACTTCCATCAGTAGCGCTCCGGTCCTTGACTATGCCATGGATATTGTCGAGATCGAAGGAGTTCCGATCGCAAAGCGTGGAAAGCGATCTGGAGAAAAACAAGTTTACAGGAATATGAAAACGGATGAACGGCTGGTTCTTCCAGCAAACGAAAGATTTCAGAAGCGCGGCTACGAGCCCCTCCTCAAGCCCTTGTGGGCTAACGGCAAATTGCACAGGAAGCTTCGGAGTCCCCACGAGATCCGCCAATATGTTCTTGATCAACTGAAGACTCTCCGGCGCCCGTCGTAGAGTGGCTAGGCATATGGAAATCAGCTTGAAAGCCAGAGATTTCGTCGAGCAGATCGATAATTTTTCTCAGCATAAGCTGACAAACCGGGATGCGATCGAGCTCCTCATCGAGCTCACGTGGGCGACCCCATACGGACAGCAGAGAATTGACGAGATTGCCTTTCTCTCGAAGTTCCTTTCGAACACGTATGGGATTCTTAAGAGGAGTACGAGTGAAACAGAGGGATACGAGAAGCTCACTGGGGAGTTCCAGAAGAACCTTGAGAAGGTCATCGAAGAACTAAAGGGGCTCGTCGACGCTGCTCCACCGGAGACGAAAGAAAAATTCTCCTCCATGTTTTTGACGATGTCGGCGGAGAGCTTTGAAAATCTTATGAATCTTCTCCACGATCTCAGTTGGCTGAAGAACTGGTATATTGACCAGAAATCTTCGGCTTGAGGAGTCATGAATCCCCTGAAGAGATTTTGCATCGAATCGCAATTCGTGTCTTTAATCACCATTGCACTGTAAGAGTTGGCCCACTCACAGACATCCGCGAGTAACGCTGAAAGAGTAGCACTGTTGTTTCTCGCCCTTGGCAGCATTGCGTGGCTCGGTTCGATAACGATGCGTTGGATTCTAAGCAGTCGACTCCTCATTGGGGGAACGTTGGAATTCCAGCCAGATCTCAACCCCATCGTGGAGAGGGAAGTTTTCAGGCTAATGAATTACAGCTCGACCATCACCCTTATTGGCTACTTTGCCGTTTTTTCGAGCGGAATCGTTTTTCTCAGCACAACAGATCTTCGTATGAAGGAAAACGGATGGCTCATGATGAGTGCACTCTTGTTCTATCTGTTCACTCCGGTGGAAATGTACACTTCGTATCTCGACGGGAGGATGATCAGTGGTGAGCTTTGGGGGACCCCCGAGCTCTCCCTGTTTCGAGAGCTGCTCATCAAACGTCTGGGAGCGTTGAAGGGATTACCCTTCATTGCACTCCTTTGCTATTGCACAATCATCGCTCTCGTAATCTGGCAGCCGATGAAGAAACGTCTCGCGCCGCAATCCTCGTAGGCAGTTAGCCAACAGATAGGATAAAATGGAAAGCCAAGGACTCCTCACTGAATTGGAATCCGTTGCATCGCAGCTTGGGATCAAGCTGCGCTATGAAAAAGGAGACTTCGAGGGAGGATACTGTGTGCTGAAGTCAGAACGGGTGATCGTCATCAACAAAAAACTTTCTCCAAGCATGCGGCTCTCCGTTCTAGCGCGCGGAATCAATGAGATTGGTTTGAACAACATTTATGTAAAACCTGCAGTGAGAGACTTTATCGAAGACGAGGTCAATAAAGCAACATAAACCCGATGCAGTCGGAATTAATCCATCCATTCTCTGAGAATTCATCATGAAAATTCTTGTCATCCACGGACCGAACCTGAACCTCCTCGGGAGACGAGAAAAAGAAATCTACGGTGACGTGACCCTTGATGAGATCAACGAAACACTCAAGCGGCGGTTCCCGAAGATTAATTTCCATTTCTTTCAATCGAACACCGAGGGTGAGATTATCGACGAGCTTCACACGGCAATCGATAGTGATTACGAGGGCGTCATTATCAACCCCGCAGCTTATAGTCACTACTCGTACGCCATTCGCGACGCGATCGCTGCAGTCACATGCCCGGTCATCGAGGTTCACATCTCGAACATCCACAGGCGTGAGGGATTCCGGTCCCACTCCGTGACCGCAGGCACCTGCGCCGGACAAATTGTTGGGTTCGGGGAGTTGAGCTACGTCCTTGCGGTCGACGTACTCCTTCATAAAAAGAATAAACACTAATCTGTAGGAACTGAAGAAGAGAGTGCACGGAACGATGATCAAGGCCGTAATATTTGACCTCGATAATACGCTCGTCGATTCCATGGCGATGAAGCGTCAAGCCGTGGACGCAGCCATCCGCGCCATGGTTGACGCCGGTCTACGACTCTCCTTCGATGATGCGAAAGAGCGCATCGACAAGATCTACAAGGAGAAGGGGATTGAGTTCCAGAACGTTTTCGATCAACTGTTGTATGATGTTTTCAAGAAGGTCGATTACAAGATCCTGTCTGCGGGGATCATCGCCTACCGCCGGGCGAGGGAAGCAGCGCTCGTCCCCTACCCACACGTTTACATGACGCTCACGGAGTTGCTGAAACTTGGACTGAAGCTCGCAGTCATTTCCGACGCCCCTGCACGCGAGGCATGGCTGAGGTTGTCATACTTGAATTTTCATCACCTCTTCGATCTCGTCCTAACCTTTGATGATACCGGCGAGCGCAAACCCAGCCCTGTCCCTTTCAGGAAGGCATTAAAGGTCCTTTGCTTGAAACCACAAGAAGCCCTGATGGTTGGCGATTGGGCCGAGCGGGACATGGTTGGAGCTGCGAAGGTTGGAATGAAAACAGTCTTCGCCCGGTACGGCGACACTTTCGGAACAGTAGAATCACACGCCGACTATGACATCAATGATATCTCTGAGATTATCCTGATTGTCAAGAGAGTAAACGGGCTCTCGAAAAGTCATCTGTGAAATGGGTCGAGTGCAATGATTGAAGGTATAGGCGTTGACATCATCGAAGTTGAGCGAATGCGACAAACCGTTGAGCAGTATGGGGAAACCTTTCTCGAGAAAGTCTTCACACCAACCGAGCTCAATTACTCACGATCGAAGAAAGATGTCCACCACCACCTCGCAGCCCGCTTCGCTGCAAAGGAGGCTTTTAGCAAGGCCTTTGCCACAGGATGGAGCGGCCCGTTCCGATGGCGGGACGTCGAAGTGAGCAACGACACCCTTGGAAAACCTGCGATTACAGTTCACGGTGAGATGAAAAAACAGCTTGGACACAGTCAAATCCTCGTTTCCATTTCCCACTCCGACCGTGCGGTCGTTGCAGTTGTTCTCATTGAGAAAACTGACCGGCATTGATGGCTTGCAAGTCACGAGATTTTCCAGTATCATCTCGCTGTCAACCACAAGAGATGCGAGGCGCAGATGAAACAACTCGGCATCAAGAAACTCTATTACTCCATCAGTGAAGTGAGCAAGATTACCGACCTCGAGCAGTACGTGCTGAGGTACTGGGAGTCTGAGTTTGAGCAGTTGAGCCCAGCGAAGAACCGCGCGGGGAACCGAATCTACACAAACCGTGACATCAAGCTCATCCTCTACATCAAAAAACTTCTGCGCGAGGACCGCTACACGATCGAAGGGGCAAAGCAGGTCTTGAAAGCCTACGTTCCCGAGGAAGCAGGGGAGCAGCTCGAGCTTCTCGAAGCACCCCAGCCTGCAATCAAGCTTCAGGATGGGAAGTTAAGAGAAGACATGATGGAGGTGAAAAAGTTTCTTGAGGAGTTGTTGGTGAAGCTGGGATGAGTACATACACTCCAATTTTATTTTTTCTTTTTTGTTTTTTTCACTTTTACCTTTGACTTGATCTCGGAGCGTGGCGCAGTTCCGTTCCGCCCAGTAGGCGGGACGAGAATCCACGCCCCGTTCTTTAGAGGGGGACGGGACCCGGTAGCGCACTTTAAGGATGCCTTTCTCTGTATACATATTGGAGAGCCAGAAAAACGGTAGATACTACGTCGGACAAACTGACAATATGCACGAACGACTCGAGAAGCACAATCGTGGTGAAGTGCAATCGACGAAGGCTGATAGACCGTGGACTCTCAGACATCAGGAAGTTTTTGAGACTAGAAGCAATGCCGTGAAGCGAGAGAAAGCAATTAAATCTCGCAAGAGGAGAGCCTATCTCGAATCGCTCATTTCCAAATCGGAGCGTGGCGCAGCCCGGTAGCGCACTTGC
>CAYHSB010000137.1:0-4411 GCA_964359185.1 uncultured Chitinophagales bacterium | reverse complement strand
TGCAGTGTTGAGCGGCCGCGACCAGACCCAGTAGTGAAAACCATACTTGCCAGACTTTCCGATCTCTTTGTTGAAATCGACTACAGGCCCGAAGTTCACGATGACGTCACCCCAAGTGCGAATTTCATGCTGCATGATTTTTTCTGCTCTCGCGAGGATTAAATCCTTCTCTGCCGGATTCGCTCTCGCATACGCACGCATCTCTTCATAGGTCTTGAGCAAGTCCGTGTCCATGAGGAGATGATAGTTCTGCGTGACGTACTTTGGTTGCTCTTTCGCACCCCAGTAACTGGCCCAAGCCTCGTAAGCTCGCCGGAAATCTTTCTTCTCTGCTGCACTTCGAACATGACTGAGGTCGAAACTCCCAAGATTGAGGGAAGAGAAGAGATCCTCATCGGTAATATTCTTGATTTGATCCTCGAGGTACCGAGAGTCTTTTAATCGAGAACTATCGGCAAGATTGACTTGTGCAAAGGTGAATGAAGGAAAGAGAAAGAACATAGAGAGTACCAGAGCCTGATGGGAGATCTTCATTCCACTATCGTTTGGATCGGCTCATCGATGAAGCCTGTAGAGCCACTCGCGGATGCCAAGATACAAATCGCCTTGCACGTTCTCAATGATGTAATCCGTCCACCCTTCGGCTTCCATTGCGACGAGCCGAGTGAATTGCTTTGTCTCAGGATCGAACATGAAAACCCCTTTCTTGGCAATCCCGTACACTGTGCCATCTTTCTGGCTTGCTACAAGATGCAACAGAGACCCCCAGCCGGGATCGTCGTGGTACACCACTGTTTTGGATTTCGGATCATAGATGAAGAACGTGCTGTCGGCAGAACCGTACAGCATCCCATCCCTTCCCTCGGAAATCTTCCACACAATTCTTGCACCTGGAACTGGGACGAAATCGTGCACGACCTTTTTCTGCCTCACATCCCAGCCAATCACCCGCGCGTCCCTTTCCTCCTCTCCGATGTTCCCGAGTCCAATGTGCTTATCGCCTCCGGCATATATGATTCCGTCTCTCGACGAAGCCAGCGAGCGTATGCTTTGCAAAAGAATGATATTCCTGTGAACCTCCATCTCCTCTGTTTCTGGATCGAGAATCGTTAACGTCCCACCCCGACGCCCCTTCGCCGGATACGTTCCCATGTAAATCTTCCCGTCACTACCCACAACCATATCGTGGATACGGTCTTGCTCATCGCCAACACTACCAAGGATACGAGGGTTTGGGTCAGCCGCTGGCGCCGGATTCCATGGCTTCGTCGGGTCGTATACTGACACCGTCGCGAGAATGTAATGCCCGACGTATAACTTTCCGTTGTATGGAACCATGCTGTTCACTTGTCCACCAAGATTGATCGCAACTCCAAGGTCTTTGCATTTCCGCATGACTGGATCGTAAACCCACAAGTGCTGATTGATGAAAGAGCCGCCATAGACTTTGCCGTCTGGACCGAAGTTCATGGCGAAGATAATCATTCCGTCATCCGTTTCGACCTTTAGCTGAACTTCCTTGATGACTTTATTCGCATCAAGGTCGTAAATCTTGTACCGTTCAGTCACAGTTTTGAGGTACAGGTAGCGGTTAGCCACCAAGCCAATTGGCCCGCCCAGATCGGCGCCGACAAGGGACAATTTCTCCGTCCGGAGATTGTACTTGTAGAGCTTGTTGCCCGGGTTCATTCCAAAGAAAATCTCATCCCCGCGGACAACAATCGACCTCGCATTGGTTCGATAGAAGTCATCCTCTTGATCCGGGACAAGCACTTCCTTGAGGACTTCCCCTTTGGCTGGGTCGATGATGAGAACCACCGGCTGAGGGTAGACCAGGGCAACGAGCAAATCTCCGACACGCTTGAGCTGGGCAAAAGCCTCTCGACCTTTGTACCGATCGCCAAAAAGATTGCGTTTCGTTTTGGTCTTCGTGTTGTACTCGACTAACTGCGCATGAGCGCCGATCCCGCAGTAAACCCTGTCTGGAAACTCGCCATTGACACCAATGAGATACATCTCTCCTTCAGCCATCTGACCGTGGTCTTCGAATACGCCCGTTGACGGATCGAGGGATATCAGCTTCGCACTCGGCCATGTTCCCCCATAAAGCTTGCCATCGGTGGCTTTATGAAGCTGCCAAATGTACGACTCACCTTCGATTAACTCGTTCTTCACAAATCGCTTTGCTTGAAACGGGAAGTCCAGTCGAGTGAAAGCGTGCGACGTAAGATCGTATCTGTACATGCTCGCGTTGAGTGTGCCCGCTGCAAACGCAGTGCTCTCGTTATAAACGGCTACACCCCATATGCAGATCGAGCCGCTGAGGTTCTCGGAGTCTGGGCTGGTGCGGAATGGAACCGTGGGGTTGTAACGGATCTCTCCGGTCTCGAAATCATAATCCACGAGATAACCAACGTTTGCGCTGATCGTACCAATGAGGAGGCGCCCATACGGTGCCCGACCGTCATCGATGACCTGCGCATTAAGCTGTGCCGGCGAGCGCCCTGGCATACACAGCTTTTCCAGTTTTATCGAGGGGATGGTAGTTTCGGTCATGCGAGTTTGCTCCTGACTGGACACGTTGGCAGACAATGAGAGAAGCAAGAGGAAAGAGAAAGTGATAAGTCGAGCGAACATCATAGAATTCAGAAGGAATTTGCGATCCCAAGACCGCCTTGGGTGGCCGAGAGCAATTGCTGTCGCCTACCCGCCTACAATCAATAGTCGTTGCTAGGTTTTATCAAACCCTACTTGCCAAGGTATTTCCTTCGTTTCAGTCGATGAGAATTTCAGGCGAAAGATCTCGTTGTGGCCATACTCATCCCCTTCAGCACCAAATACTCTCACAGGACGAAACTCACCTGGGACATGAATCGACAAATCATACGGATTGTCCTTGATGACTTTGCAAACCCCCGAAAGAGTTTGGGCGGAATCATCCCAGTCTAGCCGTTCCAGTTCTACTCCACCTTGTGTGATGTGCCGACTTGAAGAGAGAAACTGGGGGTTAGGAACCCTCTTATGAATTGCGAGAACTTGGCATGACTGAGGTGGTACCTCCAAACTAAGAAATTCCTGGAAACTCCCAAGGAATTCGTCTTGCCAGAAATCGTGAACAAGGTAAGAGACTTCGGGCTGAAGGTCAAGAGACTGGAACTCAAGCTCCTTCAGCATTTTCTCACCAGACCAGTTAAAGACGCCCACAATGTTCCAGGTGTCAAAAGGTTTCTTCACCTGCAAATTCCACACTTCTGGAGTGTGTCTTTCGATGAGATCGACCGGCCGGCCGAAGGGATATCCTCCGTCTGTATTTCTGAAAACTGGCAGCACTCTCTTGATGATGTCAAGCCGCTCAGGCGGTAAGTCATAGACCTTCTCGCTGATGAAGACAACTCCACCGGAGAGTGCAACGAGGCTTGCCCACATCCGCGCCTGATCAAGAGTAAACGGCTCCCGAACAATCAAGCAATCCGGATCATTGACCCAATACACACCATTTGTATAGTAGCGAGCGGAGACAGACTTCACACCGTATTTGAATGTTCGAGCCCAATCCCCTACATCATCACCGATGCGAAATGCATCTGCAAGGCCGAGGGTCGGCGGCATCACACTGTTGCACGCCATAAGAATCGATTTGCCCGCTGTCGTCTCCCGGATCGTCTTGAGCGCCTCCCGATAAGCCTGGATGTTGGTCAACGTTTGATCGCTCGGTTCTACGCGCGCTGCGTGTTCCTCGAAGAGCTTCGGGCCCCATTCGCCGAACAGGTCAAAGGATGGAAAATCGTATTTGATATACTCATAACCCCAGTCATCCACGAGCATCTCAAAGAGACATCGAACCCACTCTCGCACTTCCCGGTTCGAGAAGTCCATTTGTCCTTTCTCATTGAACCAGTCAGGATGTTCATTCCTTTCAGGAGCGCCTTCGATCATCTGAAAGGGGCGCACCCAGATTCCAGGCTTGAGACCTTTCTCTCTAATTCTATCAGCAAGCCATTTCATCCCATGCGGGAACTTCCTATTTGGCACCCATGGGCCACCGGCGATAACGTTATCGGGCGGAGGGGTTGTCTCAACCCCAAGCTGCCATGCAGAATCGATTTCAAAATATTCTACGCCGTAGTCTTTCAGTTCCTGTGCGATGAAATCGAGATTCTTCAACGCCTCCTCTTCGGTCGTCGTCCCGTAGGCAAAGTACCAATCCGCCCAACCTACGGGGATTTTCCCAGGAGCCTCGACATTGTTTCGCCGAGCGACAAGCTGAGCATACCGCTCAAGCGATGCCAAAGGAGAGCCTTGATTGAAAAGAAACAGCAGCTCATTGAGCGTGAACGACCTTCCACTATTCAGCAAAACGCCCCGCTTCCCCGCATGTGTGTCTGCTCTGACGATGAGGTCGGCTTCAGGT
>CAYHSB010000136.1:0-4436 GCA_964359185.1 uncultured Chitinophagales bacterium | reverse complement strand
TGCGGTCCACGAGAAAGAGCACGCGGCGAGCCTTGGCAAACTTGATGAGTCGATAGACAAAGCTGACCGCTGTGTAGGTCTTGCCGCTCCCTGTCGCCATCTGGATGAGTGCCCGTGGCCTTCCTTCTGCAAAGGATTGGTCGAGGTTGGTGATAGCTTCGATCTGGCAGTCGCGGAGTCCGGGGGTGATGAGCAGTGGCAGAGACTGCAATTGTCCTCTCAGCGTTGACCGATTTGACAAGTAGTTCAACAGAGTCTCAGGCTTGTGGAATGCAAAGACGCGGCGAGAGCGCGGACTCGGATCGCACAAGTCTCTGAAGAACGTTTCCACCCCAGTGCTTTCATATCCGAACCGCAAAGGTTCTTCAACTCTTGGGAAGTATTTCACATTACTAGCAAGGTATTTCTCTGACTGATCTGCAACTCCACTCAGTGTGGTTCCGACTGGCTTGGCTTCAATAACGCCGATAGGTTTTCGGTCGACAAACAGGAGATAGTCAGCTTCACCTGAATCGAGTGGATACTCACGCACGGCAACGCCAAGCGATGCGCCGAGGTTAAGATCCCTCATATCCTGGATCGTCCATCCGGCTTTGCGAAGAAGATCGTCTATCTGCTGTCGAGCTTGTTCTTCAGGAGTCATGATCGTGATCAAAAAAAATACCTGATAAATCTTTGAAAGACAAACGCTTCCGAATGATCAGAAATCACCCCAGAGCTACATGACTTCCTCAAACTCCGTTGCCGCATCGCAGGAGGATAGCATCTCCACCGGACATTCTGGAATGGATTGTAGAAAGAGCTTCCCATACCGTTTACTCAGTATGCGCGAGTCAAGAATCGTTACCAAGCCTGTATCTGTCTTAGTTCGAATCAACCTTCCTACGCCCTGGCGAAATTTAAGAATCGCCTCCGGCAGCGTGTACTGGGAAAATGCATTCCCACCTTGCTGCTCAATCAGTTCGATGCGCGATTCGATGAGAGGATGATCGGGTACAGCAAATGGCAAGCGAGTGATGATGACGTGTTCCAATGCTTCGCCCGGAACATCGATACCCATCCAGAAGCTGTCCAGGCCGAACAGCACAGAATGAATGTCCCGCTTGAATTCCTCTAACAGTGAATGTCTTGATCGCTTACCATCTTGAATCAACAGTTTGATTCCATCAGCTTCAAGTTGGCCCCTCAGCTGGTCAGCAGCCTTGCGTAACAGGGACATGCTCGTGAACAGCACCAATGCTTTTCCCCTCGAGCGTGCAACGCAATGATAAACCCAGTCGGGTAATGCCTTCTCGAACTGCGGATCATCAGGAGGAGGGATGTCTCTTGCAAGAACGAGTTTCATCTGGCGCCGGAAATCGAATGGCGAACCGAGAACAAGCGTGTCAGCCGCCAACGCCCCAAGCCGTTGTTGAAAATACTCTAAGGATCCGTTGATCGAGAGCGTGGCACTCGTCATGACGACCGATGTGCCTGACTTAAAGAGCCTCGGTGCAATGCTATCTGCAATATTTGTCGGAGTTGCGTTCAACGTGACGTTTGGATTGCGTCCGGTCGAGAGCTCCACCCAGTAAGTGAGTGATAAGTCTAGTTGATCCAGAAATCCTTTCACAAGGACTTCAGCTTCCCGGAGCAACCGCTTTGCAGCAGCAAGTTCTTCTTTGCTAATTCTTAGCTTCGCTTCTTCTTCCAGTTCCTTCACTGTGCTTTGGAGGTCATGCAAAGGCTGGGTTAAAGTATCGTTGACGAAGTGGGCCTCGCGGACTCTGAATGTGGTTGACTTCGAGTTCTGTGACTGCACAGCAAACTTCACTTCGTCAAAGAATCCGATGGCCGACCGTTCCACTTCTTCACAGAGCCTATGGTACTTTTTGAAGCGACCTCTTAGAAGTAAGCCTTTCTTTGTTTTGGGATTGTACAGTCGATGAATAGCAAACAGCACCTGTGCGCGCGTAATGCTTTTTCCAATTCCCTGGCCCGCTACCAATTCAAGCGTATGCGCTTCATCGAAGACAACGAAGTCGTCTTCGAACAGGAAATGTTCCTCAGCATCATAGATCGAAAGAAGAGTGAAGAACAAAGCATGGTTCATGATGACGAGGTGCGCTCTCCGCGCGCGTTCTCGCGCTCTTTGGAAGAAACACATCGGGCCGCAGATGGACCGACTGCACGCACCTTTTTCTGAGCACACTTGCTGCCGAACATTTGTCCGCAAGGCGAAAGGAAGATTTTCAACATCGCCATTTTCCGTCTCCTTTGACCATTGTGCAATTTTGGTCAACTCCTCCATCTCTCCGGTATCAAACAGTTGAGCGGAAGAAGCGAGAGCATTCCTGAGTCGGGTCGTACAGAGATAATTGCTGCGGCCCTTGAATGTAACAGCCTCGAAGTCAAAATCGAGAAGTGAGCGGACGATGCGGAGATCTTTTCGGAGAAGCTGTTCTTGGAGTGTCTTCGTATGCGTTGAAATGACCGCTTTGCGCTTGTTCTTAATAGCATGAACGATTGCGGGGACAAGGTAGGCAAGGCTTTTCCCAACACCGGACGGCGCTTCAACGAGCAAGTGTGAATTGTTCTCAAGCGCATCAGCAATCGCCTGAGCCATGCGGTGTTGTTGAGGACGATATTCGAAACCGTTGAGAGAGGATAGTTTTCCTTCGGGCGAGAAAACGTGCTCAGTATACTCAGCGACGTTTAGGTCTTTCAAATCCTGAACTACCCAACCCGTAGCGAGGAGGAGTTTGTCTATTTGTTCTCGAGTTTGCTCTTCTGGAACCATTTCCTAAGAGAAGCCACACATTATGCAGCCGAGATAATCGCCCTCTACTCTACAACCAACTAAGCCCAAAGATACGGAACACTGCGGGGTTTGTCAAATTATTTCGATGGGTTGCCGCAAGAGGAAGGAAGTGTGATACTCACAAAAACCTGAAAAGCGGGTTACAGCCTGAGGATAGAATGCTTTTAATCCCTATGGTTATGCTCTTCTTGATACTGCATTGCAGCTCTCACAAACTCGCGGAAAAGGGGATGAGCATTTGTTGCGCGGGATCGGAGTTCGGGGTGAAACTGTCCTGCCACAAACCAGGGATGATCAGCAAGCTCAATGATCTCAACGAGGTTGTTCTGTGGACATATTCCACTGAAGATCATTCCATGATCAGCTAACTGCTTCTTGAACTTGTTGTTCACTTCATACCGATGACGGTGTCGCTCGTAGATTAATTCCTTCCTGTAAGCCTGATACGCTTTCGTTCCCTTCTGGAGCTCGCAGGGATACGTTCCAAGCCGCATTGTTCCGCCTTTCTCTTTCACGCTCTTCTGCTCGAGCATCATGTCGATCACGTTGTAACGAGTCTTCCCGTTAAACTCAGTGCTGTTCGCTCTTTTCATTCCACAGACGTTCCGAGCAAACTCAATGACCGCACATTGAAGCCCCAAACAAATCCCGAAGAAAGGAACATTGTTTTCTCGTACATGCTGGATTGCCTTGATTTTCCCCTCGATGCCGCGATCGCCGAATCCGCCCGGAACAAGGAGTCCTGCGGAACCGTTGAGATACTCGGCCGCACCGTGTTCCTCGACGTCCTCTGCTCGAATCCACTTCAGGTCAACGCCGACGTTGTTCTCAGCGCCTGCGTGAACGAAGGACTCGCTGATGCTCTTGTATGCGTCACGAAGCTCTGTGTACTTCCCACAAACGACGATTGGCACTCTCCCGCTGGGCTTCTTCACTCTCTTCACAAACTTCGTCCACCCTCTCAAGTCGAGGCGTCCGCACTGCAGGTTCAATTTCTCGATGACGATTTCATCTAACTTCTCATTAGCGAGGATCAGAGGAACTTCGTAGATCGAATCGACGTCCCGTCCCTCGACAACATCTCCCGGCGCCACATTGCAGAAGAGCGCGATCTTCTCCCGAAGCTCTCGAGAGAGTTTCCTCTCGACACGGCAGAGGAGAATATCCGGCTGTACGCCGATTTCAAGAAGCGTCTTGACGCTGTGCTGCGTCGGCTTCGTTTTCAGCTCGCCTGCTGACTTGATAAAGGGTACAAGCGTCACGTGGATGTTCAAGGCATTCCGGCGGCCAACCTTCAGCATGAGCTGCCGCATCGCCTCGAGAAAGGGAAGACTCTCAATATCACCGACCGTCCCACCAATTTCCGTTACCACGACATCGTACTTCCCTGTGTGGCCGAGCTTCGAGATCCGCCGCTTGATTTCGTCCGTGATGTGCGGTATTACCTGCACCGTTGCTCCGAGGTAATCGCCGCGCCGCTCTCTCGAGATCACCTCGTAGTACACTTGGCCCGTGGTCGTGTTGTTATCCTTCGACATGTTCATGTTGAGGAAGCGCTCGTAATGTCCGAGGTCGAGGTCCGTCTCCGCTCCATCATCTGTCACATATACCTCGCCATGCTGAAAGGGATTCATCG
>CAYHSB010000135.1:0-4510 GCA_964359185.1 uncultured Chitinophagales bacterium | reverse complement strand
TACATTTGTGAATCCCATCGCGGCAAGCTTTTCCCCGAGGTCGATGCTTAGCTCACACTCCACACCGCTGCAGTAAGTGACGATCAGTGTGTCCTTCGCAATTCCTTGGACCAGATTTGGGTTCGCCTCAAGTTTCTTCAAGGGCAAAGAAACTGCTCCCCTGATGTGACCCTCCTTGAATTCTTCCTCATGTCGGGCATCAATGAAAATAGCTCTGCCTTCTTGGTAGGCTCTGTAGGCCTCGTCAAAATTGATGAGCGTGGGTCGTGGGGAAGTCTGGGAAGTGTCGCGCGGGCTGCTGGAGGGTGACCAAACAAGTTGGCGCTCCTTCCGGACGAGATCGATTCCTCGGCTGGAGAAAGTATTATACGCCAATCCGAGACCTAGTCCGATTAAGACGATTGATCCAGCTTCGAGCAGTGATCGCTTTAAGGCCGGTCTGGCGTTCATAGGAAGGACTCGGCGAGCGTATCTATTTGTACGCGTTCGCAGTTAGCTTGATTGAGACGAAGGGTTGAGCTTGGAAGTCGGTCTTCAGTGTTATCTCTCCGTACGCAGGTCCCTCTTTGGTCGGCTTGTACACTCCCTTGAGGACAGTCGTCTCCCCGGGCTTGAGATTTTTCTTTGCAACCTCAACTGTGAGGCCGCTCAATTTGGGTTCGGCAGAGAGAATGTTGAGTGGCTTGTTTGTGACATTCTTCAGTTGGATCTCAGTCGATGCGGCTGAATCAAGTTTAGCACGCTGAATAAACACGTAGGAAGGTTCTGGGCGCAGAACTTCCAGGACATTTGCCGTGATATTGACTACCTGGGTTGGATTCATTGGGTCATTTGAATTTATAGTGACCGTCTTGTGGATCTGTCCGCTGAACCCTTCAGAGTTGAACGTGACATTTAGTTCAGCCTTAAACTGCGCAGGAAGGACGCTTGTTGAGGTCATCGCAGCCGTGCAGCCACAGGAAGCAAACACATTCTTGATTAGGAGAGTATCTGATCCCGCATTCTTGAGAATGAACAAATGTGTGACTTTCTGTCCGCGATAGATGTTCCCGAAATCAAAAGAGGAACTTCCAACAACTTCCAATTTCGGTGAGAAGATTACTGATTTCGACTGACAAAAGCTTCGAGAACTGAAAAGGCAGAAGATTGTTATGCTGGCTAGCAATACTTTGCCGATAATACGCATAGGAGCCTCCATAGGTTTTGCATCGCTCGATTTCATCTCGATCTTACTTTCTAATCTAACAGAAAGAAAGAAAAATTCAAGTTTTGGTGGTCTTGGATTCGCCCAAAACAGGAGGAGTTCACCCACGAACCCCCCACTATTCTTTTTCCCAAAACCTGCCTGTGAGCGCCAACTGCCTCAAAAGCGGGGCTACACGGTACCGATCGTCGCCGATGTCTCTGTGAAGGGCCGAGAGCACGGCAACCACCTGATTGAATCCAATCTTCTCACCCCACTCAACTGGCCCATGAGGGTAATTTGTTCCCAACTTCATCGCGACATCAATGTCTTCAGCGCTGGCAACTTGTTCCATGACTGCAAACGCTGCTTCGTTAATGAGCATGCAGACAATCCTTGGCAGGACCATCCCAACGCGATCCTCGACCACAGAGATTTCTAAACCCAACGACCAGAGGAACTCCTTTACTTTCGAAAGCGCCTCTGTGCTCGTCAATACGGTTGGGGTGATCTCGAGGAGGCGGCTCTGAGGGAAGGTCGGGAGAGCACTGAATCCAATCAACCTGTGCCCATGCTTTATCCAGGTAGCTTGCTCTGCTATGGTGACCGTTACGGATGTGCTGAGGATAGGCACATGGGCCGGAAGATCCTTATCGAGAGTAGCGAGGTTCTTTTTCTTTTGTTCTGAGCTGACGTTCGTTAACTCAACTGCGAGTGAAACTCCCCGAGGGATTGCCTGCACTTTTCGAACTGCTTTTGACGTTTTTAAGGCAGACGAAAGTGGCGGCTTGACCTTCGCATAGACTTCGTACCGGTTGCTCGAACAGAGTGTTGACACCTCCTCCAGCAGGGGAGATTCACCAACTACAAGAATCTTATCGTACTTCTTGCCAGACTTCCTCGAGTCCATTCACTTCTTCTTCACGTAGTGATAAAACCCACGTCCCGTCTTTCGTCCGAGCAACCCTGCTTCAACCATTTGCTTTTGGAGAGGATGAGGGCGGTAGCGGGGTTCGTGGAAAGTTTGTTCGTAGATGGATTTCGTTACTTCATAGTTTATATCAATTCCAATCAAGTCCATTAGTTCAAAGGGTCCCATCTTGAACCCTCCCTCGCGTTTTACAATTCGATCGATTTCCTCGATGCTTGCAACGCCCTCGCTCAGGATCCGCAGTGCTTCACCATAGAATGGTCGCGCGACTCGATTCACAATGAAGCCCGGCGTGTCCTTCACAGTTACAGGGATTTTTCCTAATGATCTCGCGAACTCGTTAATGTCGTTTACGGTTGTCCCGGAAGTCTCATGGCCCCAGACCACTTCGACTAGTTTCATAAGGTGAGCTGGATTGAAGAAGTGCATCCCGATCACGCGGTCGCGCCTCTCTGTGGCAGCAGCGATCGCGGTTACAGAGAGAGAAGAGGTGTTCGTCGCAAGAATTGTTTCTGGTTGGCATATCTTATCGAGTCTAGCAAAGATCTCTTTCTTTGTTGTCAGGTCTTCGAGGGCTGCCTCAATTACTACTTCGCCATGGGCAAGATCGTTAAAATTTGTTCTCGGGTGGATTTTAGCAAGGGTTTCTGATCTGCCAGAGGGATCGAGTCTCCCTTTCTGCACGTCGGAATCGAGCTCGCGGCGAATCCGATCGAGTGCGTTCGCAAGAATCTCACTCGAGAGGTCATGGAGAATGACCTCGCAGCCTGCCCGGGCGACGACATGAGCAATTCCAGCTCCCATTGTTCCTGCGCCGACTATGCCAATGGTCTTTGGAGCTCGCTGATTCATGGAGAGGAGGGTAGGAAGCAGATATGAAAGGCGCTAACGAGGCATAGAAGCCGCGTCCGCCCGGAGTTCATCGAAATCAACCTGGGACTACTGCGTCTTCAGGTACCCGCTGCCAGTCGGGAATCCATTCAGGCAGTGTTAGTCCGAGTGGTTCGGCTTTCGCTCTCACTTCCTTAGCAAATGTTTGGCGTACGTCATCGTTGTCTCTTCGCTTGAGACCCAGTTCCCGATAGCGTTTGTTCTTCCGAGAGCCAGGGCGTCCGAAGATCGCCATGATGCGAGGCCACCAGCGGTTCAGACTTTCCTGGAGTTCGCCTTTTCTATTTGGGTCGAGTGCAAGTTTCTTGACCCAATAATCGCCGTGTGCGATATGTGTCAGTTCCTCCTTGAAAATGCGGTCTATCTCTCTTCGCCAGGGTCCGTAGGTGCTCGTTTTCACATCCTCGAGTTGGTGTCCGGCCCCGCGATCCATCAAAAAGTTAAAGACGATGAAGTCAGCCCAGGAGTCAATGGGATAATAAAAGATATTCACTCGCTTGTCGCTTGCGGCACGCTGCGAGCCAAGATACTCTTTGCTCTCTACCCGGAAGGTAAAGTCCATTTTTTCCACCCAGTCGTCCACTCCGAACTGGGCATCTTCCAGCAACCGGTACATGGCGCGGGCGTGGCGCACCTCGTCGCGGACGATGTTCGAGACGATTAGCATCTCTTCGGTCGATGGCGCCTTCATAATCCAGGGCACATAGCCGAAACCTCCCGCGAGCTCGGAATCAGCTTGTTGAAGCATCAGATTGGTAAGATGATCGTAGTATTCGTCGTTCATATCATCGATCGATTCGATGGATTCACCCCTGGCGAGCTTTTCAGCCATCCGTTTCTCTCGCTCTTCTGCGCTGAGTTTTGATGATTTTATCGTTGGCATATTCATGGCCTCCTGTGGCTTAGACCGTCTCTTTTTCTCACGAATGGTAATCATTTTTCCACAAGGAATCAAGCCTCTTATTTCTGATGGAGACCTACTTGCCTTTGAAATTCGGTGGTCGCTTCTCAAGGAAAGCCGCTAGACCCTCTCGATGGTCCTCTGTCTGCGAAGCAATCTCTTGGAGGTACGTCTCATAGTCAAGCACGGATTCCAGGTCGGCGGCAGCAGCCTTGTTCAACCCGCGCTTGATCAAGCCTATTGCCTTCGTTGGTGCCGTAGCGAAGCGGCGGGCATACTCCATCGTTACTTTCTCCAGCTCCGAATGTGGAACAACTTTGTTCACGAGGCCGATCCGTTCCGCGTCGGCAGCATCTACCTTGTCCCCAAGGGTCGCGAGCTCAAATGCCCTGCCCAGTCCAACTAGTCGCGCAAGGAACCAGTGTGATCCAGAGTCCGGCACGAGGCCGATTCGGATGAAGACCTCGATGAAGCTAGCCTGATCTGAAGCGATTCGCATATCACAAGCGAGTGCCAGACTGCACCCCGCCCCGGCGGCAACCCCATTAATCATCCCGATTACAGGCTTTTCCATGAAGCGGATGCGGCGAATGATTGGGTTGTA
>CAYHSB010000134.1:0-4546 GCA_964359185.1 uncultured Chitinophagales bacterium | reverse complement strand
CGGTTGCGCAAGGGGAGGGCAAGTTGTGCTTGAAGGTTGTAGTCGTCATTCAACGGATACACAGCTCGCCCCACGAGGTTGATCTGGAACTGATCGCTCCCTGGAACGTCTCTGAAGCTACTGGGTTGGCCAGATATCAGATTGATGACGCTCGATTCTTGAAGTCTCTTGATTGCAAGAACCTCTCCTATGACCGTTACTGGCTGGAGTGAGAACTTGTAGCCGGCTCTGATCAACAAGTCATCTCCACGTTTCAAGCGTGTTGGATTATTGTTGCTTCTCCCACGAGAAAGCTGGTAAGCGAGCGCGCCATTCCACGAGTCGTGTTCATACGTTACACCGATGAGAAAATCATTTGTTCCCAAGCCGCTTTGGTATGCCTGAGGCTGATTCCCAGCATTCACCTCGCCGGTTGCAAACTTTCCACCAACTTGCACACTTAACCTTGACATCTTGTCGTCGAATACGGTTTGACTCCACACAACCGAGAGATCGCCAATTCCATTTGTACTTCCAAGTGGCCCCGCTTGGAAGGAGAATGGGATGCTGAACGACAATCTTGACTGATCAAAAATCTGGAATTCTCCATCAAACCGTACAGAATGAAACATGAGCATGTCTTCCTTGCCACCTTTTCCGTAAAGGTAGTTCAGGCTGAGCTGATGCTTCACAACCTGCTGTCTTCGACCAAGGACGCAGACACCTGCATCCGAGCATTGAGCGAAGCCTGCTTCATGCAGGAGTGCGATGAAGAGCGGGAGGAGAAATATCTTTTTCATAGGATTCCTCCTAATGGGTTCAAGGTGTGAACTGGACTGTGACTTTGAGAACAGAGTCTCATCGTCCACAAGTTCCCACTAGGATTGCAAGACTCTAGCTGCATCCTTTGCGAAGCAGGGATAGATGAAGTCATTCTTCAACCGTTCCGTCTCACGCACCATCGAGCGGAGCGGCTCGGCCATCCGTAGACGGCGGAAGCTTTTGATTTTTTCTGTTTCAGTGCGAGTGTAGAAGCCGAGTTCTGCGTTTTTTCGTGAGTGGTCATCTCTCCGCCCCTGATAAGCCCCGCTTTTGTTCTAAAGAAAATCGGACAGGCATGAACGGCGAAAAATACAGATCTAAACAGGTCTGATTCATACCCTTCTGTGTGTACCCGCCATTTTCCGTGGAATCAGTGTCCTATTCCTCTTCGGATGCTCTTCAAATTTACCAAACTCTTCCCACACTCGCAACTGTTTGTAGTTGCCGACCATTCCCCCAGCACGATCGAGCGAGGTCTCTGACCTCGCTCATCGGGGTCGGAGACCCCGATGGATCGGGTTCCTCGATGAGATCAATCCTTACTTTGACATCAATCTCTTAGCTTTACTGAAGATCGCATCAAACATCGGCTGCGTCAGCTTGCCGGTGAAAGTATTTTGCTGACTCGGATGAAATGAGCCGATCAGTGTGACATGGTCATTCAACTGGTAGGCCGCCCCGTGAGCAAACTTTGGCCGGGCTTCGAGGGTAGTCAACCCCATCTCACGATAGACGTTAAAGGCGTTGTCAAATCCGACCTTGCCGAGTCCCACGACAACTTTTACGTTCTTGAGGAGCTTGATTTCTCGGAGGAGATACGGCCGACAGTTCAGGATCTCTTGTGGGAGAAGCTTGTTGGCTGGCGGGGCGCAGCGGCACGTAGCTGTGATGTAGCAGTCTTTCAGCCTCAACCCGTCGCCGCGATGCGTCGATGTTGGCTTGTTTGCGAATCCGAATTTGTAGAGTGTCCGGTAGAGCCAGTCGCCGCTTCGGTCGCCGGTGAACATTCGTCCAGTGCGATTGCCTCCGTGTGCTGCTGGGGCAAGACCTACAAGGAGAAGTCTTGCCTCTGGGTCGCCGAAGCTCGGGTTAGGCTTACCCCAGTAGTGCCAGTCTTTGTAGCGAGCCGTTTTCTCACGTGCCACTTTCTCACGCCATTGGACGAGACGTGGGCACAATCGGCAGCGGATGATCTCTTCCTGCAACTCTAATAGGTGTCGTGGAGAAGCTTTATGTCGAGTCTCTTGCATTGACCTTCTTTGCCGTGAAATAAAAAATCGATCCGACAGCAATTCCCCCCAAAGTAAAATACACTTCTTCCAGTTTTGTGTAGCTCAAGAGATAGAAGGCAAAAGCAATTCCGATGAGTGGAATGGCAGCACCCATGGGAAGAGTGAATGGCGCTCGGCCTCTCTTTCGAAACACAAGAACTGAGGCAGAGGTGGTGATGTAGTAGATCAATCGCGAGACTACACTGATCGCTGCGAGGGTGATGAAATTTGAGAACACAGCAAGGAGAAACGCCAATGCAGAATAAATGAGAATGGAAATGTCGGGAGTTCTGAACTTTGAATGGACGTGTGAAAAGAAAACTGGCAGTTGCTTCTTCTCTCCTAACGCAAACGTCAAGCGAGGAACACCGAGGATAGCACCACCGAAGTAGCCAAACGTTGAGACCAATGCTCCGAATGCGACAATGTGTCCGCCGAGGGAACCCATGATTACGGTGGCAACTGCAGCAATGGGTCGCTCTTGGGATGCTAGGGTTGGGAGGCTCCCGACTGCTACAAGCTGAATCAAGAAGTACACTCCTGCTGCGATGAGGAGTGCTGAAACAAGAGCCCTCGGTACATGACGCTGAGGGTTGACGGATTCGGCTGAAGGTATCGTCACGATTTCAAATCCACCAAAGGCAAACGAAAGAAGAAACATCGACCGCATAAAACCTTCGTATGGTGGCAGCGAATTGAAGGCGAGGTTCTTCCCTTCGATAAAAAAGAGCCCGACAAGAATCAAAAGCAGCAAGGGCAGGAGTTTCGCAATAGTGATTACGTCGACAGTCCGCGCGCCGTATTTGACTCCCCGAATGTTGATGAGAGCGAATCCGGCTATGAGAACAAACACGATGGAAGCACGAAGGAAACCCGACGTTGTGCTTGGGAAGAAATGCCCAAGGTAGATAATGAACAGGTTGTAATTGGCCGCAACAGCAGCCAAACGTGTCAGATAGGCGATCCAACCAATTTCAAAGCCGACAAACTTGCCGAATGCTTCGTAGGCGTACAGATACGGTCCGCCAGCGGATGAAAAACGGCTTGACACCTCGGCAAATGAGAGAATAAACGTCAATGTGACAAGTGCGCAGACGATGTAGGCGTACGGACTAAGTGGGCCCATCAGCCCCGCGATGGTTGCGGGAAGAAAGAAAATCGCGCTTCCAATGATGCCGTTGACCGTGAGTGCGGTCAAGTCCCATTGTCCCATCACACGGACAAGACCTGATGTCGGCGGGGCGGGTGAAACAGACTGATTCGAAGCCATGGAAAAGGTCTGATAGTTTAGAGGCGTTCCAGAAATTCCTTTAAAGCTGAATTGAATGCCTCAGGGTTCTCGAGGTTGCTCATGTGAGCAGCTTTTGGAATGACTATGAGTTCGGAGTTACGTATCTTCTCGTGCATCGATAGTGCTGCAGCCACCGGGGTCAACGCATCGTGCTCACCGACGAGGATGAGCGTGGGGATTGATATCTTCTGTAGCGACGCTGTGGTAT
This sequence comes from uncultured Chitinophagales bacterium, assembly GCA_964359185.1. GTDB lineage: Bacteria > Bacteroidota > Ignavibacteria > UBA10030 > JAHEZR01 > CAYHSB01. The sequence continues at coordinate 975 of CAYHSB010000134.1, read as the reverse complement.
CTGTTCGCGCGCCGAGTGCGAGTAGCGTGCCAGCGATGGAAAGGGGGGATGTTCTTTCGATAATATCTTGGATGAATTTCACGATTTCAGGTTTTGTCTCAAACGTCTCAGGTGCGAAGACGGCTTTGACAAATCCCTCGGCAAACTTTTTCACACCTTCCGTTTTCACGAGCTTAATGCTTGCCGCACGTTTGAGTTTGCCCTCGTTAGTGTCGGCTTCACTTCGTGTGTCGCACAGCACCAAGGCTTTGATGCGGTCTGGGCTGCGTTCGATAGCGCGCAGTGCAATGTAGCCTCCCATCGAAAGTCCAACGACCGCCGCTATTTCTATTCTGAGACGGTCAAGTAATGCGAAGAGATCGTCCACGAAAAACTCAAGCGTGTATTGCCCATCTCCAACTTCGCTCTCACCATGTCCTCGGATATCGTATGTAATCACCCAGCAGTCGGGAGAGAGGAGAGCTACTTGTGGTTGCCACATCTCATGCGAAAAAGGGAAACCGTGGATAAAGACCACCGGATGTCCGGATGCGTTGCCACTCACCTGATAACTAATCCTCACTCGATTGATTGTCGCTTTCATCGCGTCCTTTGCTTGTCCATTGCTTCAATCTCTAACCCGACTGCTTTTGCAACTTCGTCGGGCATCGACTTCTCGAAGATGGGGAACAGCTCGCGCTCCTCAATCCAGATGTGCTGATCAAGGAGCTTTCCGAAATCTTTCAGGTCCTGAGGTAGTCCCATTGCTTTCGGCTTCTCGAGTCGCTGTATTCTCTTTCTCATTCCTTGATGCTGCTCAAGGAGCTTTTCGATGGTTTTAACACTCTCTCTTGCATGCTTCTTCATCGCGGGGAAGAGGACTTTCTCTTCTGCCTTAAAGTGCGGCGCGAGATGTTTTCGATAGAATTCCACGACGTAACTCGCCTGCCAGAAAGGATCGTGTGACCAGAGGCGGAGGAGCGCCTTCTTCCCTTG
>CAYHSB010000133.1:0-4554 GCA_964359185.1 uncultured Chitinophagales bacterium | reverse complement strand
GAAGGACGAATCAGGAAAGATCTTCAAGAATGAGAAGGGGGAAACGGTGAAAATTCCTGGGACACTCAAAGCCGTGAAGGCTCTGGGCGTGTTCCTAGAGCGATTCAACATAGCGCAAGTTTCTATTAATCTTGTTGATTACGAAACAACAGCAGCACATGTTGCCTTTGAAGAAGTCAAAAAGCAGGCACGGTCACTTGGCGTTGATGCAACAGGAAGTGAAATAGTTGGCCTTACATCACTGCAGGCCCTCTTGCTGGCGGGAAGGTTTTATGCAGAGCAAACAGAGGTGAGCACGGACGCCCCCGAAGCAAAGTTAATCTCCATGGCTATCGAGCATCTCGGTTTAAGCCAGCTTGAACAATTTGAGCCTCAGAAAAAAATTATTGAATACATGCTGTAGGTCCTTCCACGCAGCCAAAAGAATCACGACAACTTATGCTGAATACAAAAACTGTCAACGAATTTCTCGATGAGCTCGCTTCGGATTCACCTGCCCCTGGCGGCGGGAGTGTGGCTGCACTTTCTGCAGCGCTTGGCGCGGCGCTAATATCAATGGTATGTCGCCTTACGATTGGAAAAAAGAAATACGCAGACGTGCGGGATGAAATGGAAGCAATGTTGAAACGATCGGAAGAGCTTCGGGCTTCATTTTCTGAACTTGCTGAGAAAGATACGGAAGCCTTCAATTCTGTAATGCGAGCCTTCGCAATGCCGAAAGAGACCGAGGAACAGAAATTGCGACGGACTGCCACGATTCAAGAGGCCACGAAGAGTGCAACACTCGTGCCCCTCAACGTCATGCAACTCTGTGTCGAGGCTCTATCGCTCACCAAGACCGTTGCCGAAAAAGGAAATACGAATTCTATTTCTGACGCCGGTGTCGCGGCGCTGATGCTGCAAGCGGCGTGCTCAGGAGCTGCGTTCAACGTGCGCATTAACCTCTCAAGCCTGCAGGACAAGCCCTTCATCGAAGAAACCACTGAGAAGCTCAACAAGATCCAGAGTGACATTGAGAAACTGAGTAGCGAAATTCTCAAGCTAACGGACCAGAAGCTGTGACGACAAGGACTCAATCGTTGAGGACGCAGAAAAGGGGCGGTCCCACCACGGTCGTCGGCATCGATCTCGCAGGAAGCCCCAGGCGCAATACCGGCATCTGCACACTCGAAGGCAAGAGAATAAAGTCTTGGGAGACTGTGCACTCTGACGAAGAGATTCTCACGTACGTCAACCGCGCGAGGCCGAACCTCATCGCTATCGATGCACCGCTCAATCTACCCCCAGGCCGGAAGACGATTGAGGATAGAAACGGCGAACATTTCCGTCCGTGCGACCGTGAGTTGCTGAAACGCGGGATTCCCTTCTTCCCCATCACGCTTGGTCCTATGCGGTCACTCACAACACGCGGAATCACATTAAAGAAGAAATTCTCGCGATTAGGTTACGAGACAATCGAAGTCTACCCTGGCGCTGCACAGGATGTGTGGAAGGTTGCAAGAAAGCAAGAAGGTCTGACGAAACTCCGACGGGGATTGGAGAGACTGGGGCTTCGCGGTCTAGACAAGAAGATGAACGGCGACGAACTCGATGCAGTGACCGGCGCTCTCGTGGGTCAATTGTTCCTAGAAGGGAAAGCTGAAGTGCTTGGAAATTTCAAGCAAGGGGCGATTGTAATACCAAAGTCCCATAGAGCTTGAACTCTCCTGCGACGGCCAAGATTCCCATGATCATCGAAACCGATGGAGCCTTCGACTTAGCACCTTCAACTGTTTAACAAGATTGCTCCTACCAATACAATCGCAGCTGTCTCAGAACGCAGTCGTCGTGAGCCGAGTGAGAGAGGCTGGAAACCACATTGCGCAGCCGACTGAACTTCACCCTCAGTAAACCCTCCTTCTGGACCGATGAGAATCCCCACAGTTTTTGAACCCGCATTGACAGCCTTCACCCCATAGATCATTTCAACCGCTTTCTCATGTGTGATGAACTTCCGTTCGCACGCTTTGAGGTAGGTCAGCGCCTCGTGGAAATCCATTGGCGAATGAATCGGCGGTAAGAACGACCGCCCACACTGCTTCATTGCCGAGAGAGCGATCTTCTGAAGACGCTCGGTGTGGACCTTTGAGACGATTGTTCGCTCGGTACGCACGGGAATGAATTCCCGCACTCCAAGCTCCGTACATTTTTCCACAAGGAAATCGAAGCGCGATGGATTTTTCAGCAAGGCGACGGCAAGCTTCACATCGAGGTCTGGTTCATTCAAACGATGGAAAGTCTCTTGGATCTCACAATCAGCTCTAGTCTTAGAAATCGATGTGAGGACGACCTTGTAGGCATGTTCTTTCCCGTCTACAACGCAGATCGTATCTCCGACCTTCTTCCGAAGGACTTTAGAGAGGTGATGGAGTTCCTCTCCCTCAATGGCAAGGGTTCTGGGCTTGACGAGGGAAGGAGATGTGTAGAAATAATCCATCAGAGGAAGATCGTCAAAACGATGCAGAGAGATCAAGAAGCAACTGGCCTCGGCGAGCTTCGTTGAGTGCATACTCCACGCGGAAAACCGAGTTATACGGAAGAAGAAAATTCAACCCAACCCCATACCCTTTGACAAGATTCTGCAGAGAGAAGGCATCTTCTCGGTACCACACCTTGCCAGCATCGCCAAACAGAGCGCCATAAAGGCCGAACCTCCAGAGCCCAAATTCCGGAACCGGAACAGCGTCGACTTTGAAAAAGCGGACTGGGAGGAGCGGCACACGCAATTCCAGGGATGCGCCGAAGATATCTTCGCCCTCGTAGACTTCCTTGAAGTGTCCGCGGATGCGCTCCTGATAGCCGAAGAAGACGTGGCCGTAGTTTGCAACTGTCCCACCGCCGGCAAGATTTGCAAACAACCGGCCTGCAATGATGGTGCCAGCAACGGTTGGCACAAATTTTCTGACGTCGAGCGACAGCCGGAAATAATTCACGGGGGATTCACCCAACCCATACTTGCTGAACGAAACCCATGCAAGAGTCCCTCTCGATGGGTATTCGGTGAGATCGCGCGTGTCGTGGACAAATCCAACCGCGGCAGTGATAAAGGCATCTCGTCCGCTGGACGAAAGTGTCCGCCCCGCCTCATTATGAGAAACAGTCAAGACTTGATAGCCGAACGTGACAGACAGCGATCGGAAGATATCGAGTCGCTTGCCAATCGTCCCTTCGAAGCCATAGTGGTTCTCATCAAAGTTCGGTCCTGTCTGCTGCGAAAGAAGGCTCTTATTGCGAACACGAGAGTAGAAGATTCTATTCACGAGAAAGAGGTTCGACTCGAGGCTCAAAAGCGGGTTTCGGTACCTCATGGAGAAGAAAGGATCATATCCCAAGGCGAACGAGGCAGAGATCTTCTCATTCCGACCGCGAAAGTTATCATGAATTACACCAAGACCATAATAAAACTTCTTCCAGTCACGGTCCTTGACCCCAATGACGAGGAAGGGAAAAACGTACCAGCGCTCGTTCACGTCAACGTAGAGCGTCGCTTTGTGGTCCGTGACATTGTACGAAAGCTCGACGCGGTTGAATAACCCCAGGCTATAAATTCGATTCCGATCAAACTCCGCAGCCTTCTGGCTCAGCGTGTCACCAAGCTTCAACGACATCTCCCGAAGGATGATGTAGTCCTTCGTCTTCTCGTTCCCCCGGATGACAATCTTCTCAATAACGAGTGCTGGGGGTTGCGGTTTGGTCGTGGAGTCAATGACTGAAAGAGAATCTTGGCCACGCACAGGCGTGGAAACGAGAGAGAAAACCAGGATGGCGCCAAAGAATGAGGCTTGTCGCATCAGTCCCGCGATGCTTGTTTTGAGGATTTGGAAGAGCCCCACTCAGGAGCTGCCTCCCTTGGGCAGATCGATTGATTAGCGGAGAAGTCTTTGATGATCGATCCTGATACAGCGATCCATGATCACGTTTAGTCCAGCGCGTTCCGCTCGCTCTGCCGCAGTTTCATTAACAACGCCAACCTGGAGCCAGAGTGTCTTCACCCCCACTTCGAGAGCGTCGTCAACTATTTCATCGAGCACCTCTGGCCGCCGGAAAACGTCAACAATGTCGATCTTCTCCGGAACGCTCGAGAGGTCTGGAGCACAAGTTATGCCGAGCACTTCTGAGTACTTCGGATTCACAGGGAACACCTTGTATCCCTGATCGATGAGAAACTGCATGATGCTGTTGCTGTCACGCCATGGTTTTGTTGAAGCTCCGACGACGGCAATCGTTTTTGCGCTCTTCAAAATTCTCCGGATGGCCTCATCGTCATCGATCGGCATCTCAGTCAATCTCGAAAGCAGATGTTCAGCTGGCGTGCAGCAAGTGCATCGTCGAGACGTTTCACGGGTGTTGTGTGGGGAGCTTTGAGAACGATCTCCGGGTGTGTCTTTGTCTCGTCGTCGATTTTGATGAGTGCGTCGGCGAAGGCATCCAGCGTCTCTTTGGTTTCAGTCTCAGTCGGCTCGATCATGAGGGCTTCGCGGACAATGAGGGGAAAGTAGGTCGTTGGTGCGTGGA
>CAYHSB010000132.1:0-4647 GCA_964359185.1 uncultured Chitinophagales bacterium | reverse complement strand
GAATCCATCACCGATGCCCTGACGCGTGATATCCCGAACCCCGACGTACCGCGATTCGCTGCAAAGTTTGTACCCGGATCGTCTCTTCGCTCAAGCTCGCCATTGAGAAAGAAGAACAGCTTGTCACGGACGATAGGACCACTGACAGTAAAGCCAGACTGGAGGAAAGACAAATCCGGATTTGCAATGACATCGGAGCCACGCACTTTGTTCCCGAGCAGCTTTTCATTCCGCACAAAACTGTAAACCGATCCCTTCACTTCATTCGTGCCGCTCTTCGTTACCGTATTTATACCAGCTCCCGTAAATCCGCCCTGACGAACGTCATAAGGAGCGATGGAAACCTGAACCTGTTCGACGGCGTCAAAGGGGACGGGTTCGGCATTCGTCTGGCCACCCGGTGCAGGATCATCCAAACCAAAAGGATTATTAAAGTATGATCCATCAAGGGAGATGTTGTTATACAACCAGTTCCTGCCACCAAAACTATAGTTACCATCACTGCGCGGGTCCAATCGAATGAGATCCCTCGTACTTCTCTTAATTGACGGTAATTCTATTACCTGTGTAGGGTCGAGGTATGTCGCCGCTCCGGTCCGGCCACTGTTTAACACTGGATCGACCTCTGCTGTCACAATTACTTCCTTGCCGATCAGTGCTTCCTCAACGAGTTGGAAGTCTATCCGGGATTCCTGTCCTAAGCTCACAGTAAGATTAGCCTGACTCTCCTTCTTATACCCGATGAGTGAAACAGTTACCGTGTAGGGGCCTCCTACTCTCAGGTTGGGAAGGTTATACTGACCGTTAACCCGAGTCGACGCTCCATACCGAGTACCAGTTGGCTCGTGAACTGCGATGACGTTGGCTCCGGCTAATGCTTCTCCTTTGTCTGACGTGACAATTCCCGTCAGAGCCCCCGTTGTTACACCCTGAGCAAACAAGCTTGCAGGTGACAACAAGGCGCACAACAGAAGGGGCAGCACATGAAGCCTCCCTAGACCAACAGAAACCATGCTGCGCATGGGATTCTCCTTTCTAGCGGATGACGCGTTTTTAGTGATTTGATTCGTTACGACTATTTAATCTACCCGGAAGGTAGATTAAGGTCAAGAATTGCCTCATGAAGTGCAATCTTTTCCTTATCATGAATTTATTCGAACGCTCTGGCTTTTGCTTGAAACTGGAGGAGCGCTAGGCCTTTAGGCAGCAAAGAGAGTTAGAAAAAGGTGCATCTGCCATGCAGTCCGTACCTCTGGTTTTGGACGACCGAATATAACGAAAAAACTGGAGAAGTAATGCTGAAGGCGTTCGCTCGCATTGTCTTTACGGGCTGAGGAGTCTTCGGAGTGATGTACTCGTCAGCGTGGAGTTTGTAGAGGTCGAGTTTGACGGAGGGCATTATTTTCCTCTTACTTCCTGGAATAATATTGAACCAACTCTTTTGGAACCAGTTTGGCTTCAGGAAGCAAACTTGGAGCTTAGTTCCGATCTTAGGATTTCCACCGTCCCCAACACTGCACTTTTTACTGTCTTGACGAGATAGTAGACGTCAGGGGTTCGTATTCCAATAGACCTGATAAATCCCTCGGCTCGCTCCCTTAACCCAGCATCCTTGATCTTATGGAGATTGTAGAACAACACCTCGACTTTGAGACGGGGATCACCTGTGTCACCTAAAGGCTTGCCGTATCGGTCATGGGTCGGCAAGATTCCGTGCAGCTCTTTTATCAGATCTCTAAATCGCGGAAGGTCAAACTTTTCAAGGTTATCTGATGAATGGTCGACAACAAAATCGGGTTGGTAGACCCCTCTGATGATGCTCTCCTGATATGGTCCCAGGGGATGCACAATGAATTTATCCCGATAGAAACCCATCAGGACGTCTATCCTTTCAAATTGCTCACCCACCTTCTCGTAGAGGCGTGTCTCACGGAGGGCTTTGTCGTCTAAGCTCCGGATACTTTTCAGGAAGGAAGAAAAGGATTCGTGTTTGACTCTTCGTGTTGGCCCGAAGACTGATCGGATTAAGAGGACAAGTTTGTTAAACAGTATATCGGAAAAAAGAAATAAACTCTTCAAATCCGCTCTCAGCTGGGCCAAAGTGCTCCTTTGTATTCTTGACAGATACGCGTGCTTGCTAGATTCAAACTTCTCATCCAATAACGATTTTGAGAGGCGAGGATCCAGAGCCAACAGCTTTGCCCTAGCTCTGAGGAACCTTTGCCAAATAAGATCAAGGTCCTCAAGTTCTGTACGGACTGTGAGAGTCTGTAAAGTGATGATTCTGAATTCGGCGGTCTCTTTCCTTCCATCATATAACTTCCAGAGGCCCTCTATCTCATCGATGAGTTCTCTGAAATGCTTTGGATTGTCGATGTTGTGGCGGCTCATCCGAGAAGGTCTGTCAAGAATAAGGACTTGCTCTGTTCTGGAGATTCAAAGCACAACCTCAAACTTATTCACACCCACTTCCACCTCCTGCACGTTCGAAGGTGGGCGGCCGCGGAACAGCCAGAGATTCATACGCGCGTTCTCTCCTCCGACCTCGTTTTCTGTCAATTACTTTGCCAATTCACTTACCATCGTCCCACCACCCATTTGTGCGGAAAGTTGTGTCTCTGATCGCACGGTACGACGATCATCTCGAGCAATCCAGAGTTTCGTTCCTCCACCTTCATCGTCCTGGGGGAGGATCTCCACCTTATACGTGTCGAACGCGCCTGCCGAGACCGTAACCTTCTCCGTGCCGGTAACGCGCAGAGCCATCTTTCGAGCCTTCGCTTGCATTGTGTTGAAAACATCAATCGATGCCGCATAGCCTTCTGCGAGCGGAAGAGTGCACACTGGGACTTCAACACCTGCGCCCTCTGAAAGCACGGGTGCACTGAGCTTTGCGTTAATCGGCATTTCTTGCGGTCCCGCAAGGATTTTCCCTTCAACGCCTTCCTTGCTGAACTTGAACGACATCGTCGCCATGCCTTGCTTGCCAGCGCGACGAATCGGAAGGAGCGTAGTCCCGTCCAAATCGAGCGTATCAACACCCGCGCCCATCGGACTCGTTGACTCCTCGACGACTCGCCAGACCTTCCTGCCTTCAACCGATGCTTCGGCGATCGATCGGGTGGTTGTAATATTGATTTCCTGCCCCATCATACTCATCTTGGTTGCATAGCGAGCGGTCGCAGGCTTCACCATGGCTCCACTGAACGCCGACATCGCCGATGGAGCAGCTTCCGTCTTCGGCATCGCAGGCATGGTCACTGTTCTCACGTCAACTGTAAGCGCTGTGAGTTTCTTCTGGACTTCAGGAGTCACTGATTCCTGAAAACGACCTCCAAGATGCTTCGCAAAAAAGCGCTCCTGAGCTGTGTAGAACGCAAGTCTATTTTCTCGTCCCACGAATCCATGTCCTTCATCGGGAGCAACCAAGTACTCAACAGGTTTGGCTTGTTCGCGCACAGCGACAACGATTTGATCGGACTCTGCTTTCTTGACGCGTGGATCGTTGGCTCCCTGCACCACCAGCAAAGGAACTCTGATGTTCTTTGCCGAATTCAACGGCGATTGTTCTGCAAGTCGTTTCTGGTCTTCAGGGTTGTTCTGATCACCCACACGCACGTCAAATATTTTTTTCACCGGGGCCCAGTAGGGCGGAATCGTATTCAGAAGTGTGATGATGTTTGACGGACCGACGTACGAAACTCCTGCAGCGTACAGCTCGGGAGTGAACGTGAGTCCGGCAAGTGTAGCATAACCACCGTACGATCCGCCGTAGATTCCAACACGCTTTGGATCGGCAACACCTTCTTTGATCAAGTACTTCACGCCGTCGGAAATGTCATGCTGCATGTATCCTGTCCCCCATTGTTTGTTACCGGCGTTGAGAAATTTCTTCCCGTAGCCCGTTGAGCCGCGGAAGTTCGGAATCAACACAGCGTAACCGCGGTTGGCAAGGAATTGGGCTTCAGAGTTGTAGCCCCACGGGACGCGGCCCCAGGGACCGCCGTGAATCAGCATGACCGTTGGAAGAATCTTCGCCGGAATGCCCTTTGGCGACACCAAATACGCAGGGATCGTCATACCGTCCCTTGAGCTATAACGGACTGGTTTCATCGACGCCAGGTCTTTGCTGGGCAGGTTGGGTCGAGAGCGGTAGAGCAATTCAGCGTTTCCCGTTTTCCGGTCAAAGAGATACCGGGAACCAGGGTCGACATCACTCGACACCGCAACAATCCACAAGTTTTCATCCTCAGTCATACTGCCGATCGAAATTTCTCCCTCGGGCAGGGCCTTTTTCAGTCTGGCATAGTCCTCGCCAAACTTCTTCTGCTTTGGGTAGAGCCGCATCTTATCTCCTAGGTAGAACGTGGCAAGCAATTCGTTCGTCACATCGGAGAAGAGCGCGCCGGCAAAATCGACTTCGTTCATGGGATCCTTATCTACAAGAGTCGTCTTCCCTGTGCTGAGGTCGTAGAGTTCAAGCTGAATCTTGTCCAGATCATCTCCTTTATTCGTCAACATGTAATATTTCTTGCCGTCTGGAGTGAACCGTAAAGGCCCGCAGCTTTCCTCCGCAGTTACAGCATAGACGGAGATGAGTGAATCCTTTTCGATCTTCAGAATTTCAGTTCCACCGGTCGACGTCAC
>CAYHSB010000131.1:1912-4681 GCA_964359185.1 uncultured Chitinophagales bacterium | reverse complement strand
ACCTCGTCATAAAGAGTTCCGTCCTTCACAACGAATGCTTTGAGAGTGTAGAGCTCGGGATTTTCAGTTCCCCATAACTTGGCTCGCCCAAGCTTAACCTCAGTTTCAACTCTGGTGGTCTTCCGTTTAGCAATTCCAAAAACTTCATCCGGGCTCTTTGCTACAAGTGTCGAAGTGAGCTTATCATAGAGCCCAACCCAAAACCGATATCGAGAGGCCAGCAAGAGCGCAACACCTGTCGTATCCTTCCGCTCGTATTCTGTCAGTGCGTTATCAATGATTCCCACAACCTCGACGGTGCCGGATTTCAGATCTGAACTGAGAGAAGTGTGGACTTGAAGATCCTCAATCCAGACCCTCGGAGTAGCGAGAAGATACAGATCGCGAAATATGCCACCATAATTTCTCCAGCCCCAGACCTGCTGGCGGAGTGGGATCGTGTTCTTTGCATTCAGACGATTGTTTACCACAATCTTGATAGCATTGTTTTTCCCGACCTGTATCGTGTTCTCCTGAACCTGAAAGACAAACGAGGTATACCCGCCGACATGTTTCCCGACAAAAATATCGTTTATGGATATTTCACACTCGTAATTGATTCCATAAGCCACCAACTTAAAGGCTGATCGATCGATCAATTCTGCAGGGACCTCAAACGAGCGGACGAAGGTGACCCTCTCTGCGAAATCATACGCGGATGGAATTCTCACAGGCTGCCAGGTTTTCCCATCCAGGGAGTAGATCCAGTCCCCCGCCAGATCCACCTTTGTCCTAGTCGGGGTATCCAGGAAGATACCCTGGGAGGAGCCTCCAGCGGTCGGTTCACCATTTTCAGGAAACCGGTCCAAGGCGTTTGTTTGCAAAACCGCGGAGAGAAGAAACAGAATTGACAAGAAGGATGGATAAAAAAGGGCGAATCTTGAGGATTTTGGCATCAATCCCGCTAGCTTTGTCCTAGGCCGACCGAGCACAACACTGCTCACTCCCGCATAAGCCAGCCGGTGCGAATATAAACAAAAAACAGCCGAAAAGCAACGGAAAAATAAGGGGTTAGCTAAATCTTTACTTAAAGGTGGACACGCTACGGAGCGGTTTCGGAGAGAACCCTTAAAGAGTATGGAAACGATATGATAGGAGTTGGAGACTAACCAGATCGATATGTAGCGAGAGCAATAGTGGCAAAAGACTCAGCTTTCAAGGATGCTCCCCCGACCAATGCTCCGTCGACGTCAGGTTGACTGAGCAAATCCATGGCATTCTCAGGTTTGACACTTCCACCGTATAGAACGATGAGCCTCTCCCCAGCAGTTCGATCATACAATCTGGAGATGAGACCACGAATTAATCTGTGAACGTCGTTGGCTTGCTGAGGGGTCGCATTCTTCCCAGTTCCAATAGCCCATACGGGCTCATAAGCGATCACCGCTCGACTTAGCTCATCAGCAGAGACATTCTCAAGCACACCCTTTACTTGCCTGGTAACGACTACCTCTGTCAATCCACGTTCCCTCTCATCAAGAGTCTCCCCAACGCAGATAATTGGCCTTAGACCGCTCGCGAGGGCTTTCCTAACCTTCTTATTAACAACATCGTCCGATTCGTGGAAGTATGTTCGGCGTTCTGAATGTCCAAGGATGACGTACTCGCAACCAATAGATTTCAACATTCGTGCAGAGATTTCGCCTGTGAAGGCGCCGTCATCCTCGTAGTACATATTCTGGGCGCCGAGCTTTAATGCGCTTCCTCTTAGCAATTGGCTGCCGACGACGAGAGATGTATAGGGTGGACAGATCACCACCTCGAGCCCATCAGGCAAATTCCTGAATCGCTCCTTGAGCTCGTTGATGAGAGCGACACTTTCATCGACATTCTTGTTCATTTTCCAATTGCCGGCGATGATCTTTCGACGCATAGGAAGATCGTATTTTGTATAGACTATGTTAGTATGTTACTAACGACGCTGCTCCTCTAGCTTCCTCCTCAACACCTCATTAACAACCTTCGGGTTTGCTTTCCCTCTTGTTAGTCGCATCGTCTGACCCACGAAGAAAGCGAATACCGTGTCCTTCCCTGCCAGATATTTACTGACTTGCTCTGGATTCTCCTCCAAGACCTGGGTGACGACCTTCTCGATCTCGACCTCATCGCTGAGTTGGAGCAGCCCCTTCCTTTCGACGATCACTCGGGGCTTCTCCGGAGAAGCGAGCATCTCTTCAAAAACTCCCTTCGCGATTTTCCCGCTGATCGTTCCGTCATTGATCAGCTTAATCATTCCTGCCAACCGTTGTGGCGATATTGGAAACTTAGTGACGGAAAGCTGCCTTTCTTTGACGACTCGAAGGATATCGCCCATGACCCAGTTACTGACAGCTTTATAGTTTTCTGCCGATTTTGCCCCCAGCCATTCGCACGTTTCTTCAAAGTAGTCGGCGACATCCTTTTCCATAGTAAGTACATTCGCATCGTAACGAGGCAGCCCAGACTCCTTCATAAACCGGTCCCGCCGGTCCCTTGGCAGCTCGGGTAATTCTTCTCGTATTTCATCGAGCCATCTTTGTTCGACGAGGACGGGAACAAGATCAGGTTCTGGAAAATACCGATAGTCCTCGGAGTACTCTTTGCTCCGCATCGGCACGGCAATATTCTGGTTCGCATCCCATAACAGTGTCTCTTGTTCTACTTCTCCGCCAGACTCCAAGATCTCAACTTGTCGCTCAATTTCAAATGCAAGGGCACGCTCAACATGGCGAAAGGAATTCATGTTCTTCA
>CAYHSB010000131.1:0-1812 GCA_964359185.1 uncultured Chitinophagales bacterium | reverse complement strand
TCAATTTCAAATGCAAGGGCACGCTCAACATGGCGAAAGGAATTCATGTTCTTCACCTCGGTCTTCGTCCCAAATTCCTTGGAACCCTTTTGCCGAACAGAGACGTTCGCGTCACATCGAAGACTGCCTTCCTCCATGTTGCCGTCACAGATTCCCAGATACGTGACCAACTGTCGAATCTTGTAGAGATAAAGGTATGCCTCCCTCGGAGAACGGAGGTCCGGTTCGCTGACGATCTCGATGAGTGGTACTCCACACCGATTGATATCGACCAGGGAATCTACATCAATGTCATGGATCGATTTCCCGGCATCCTCTTCCATGTGGATGCGTGTGAGCCCGATGCGTTTCCGACCGCCACCATCTAGGTCGATCTCAACGTAACCGCCAGTACAGATCGGTTCTTCAAATTGGGAGATTTGGTATCCCTTTGGAAGGTCCTGATAGAAATAGTTCTTCCTCGCGAAGATTGACCTGGGAGCGATCTTGCCGTGTGTCGCCAACCCCATCCGAAGGACAAATTCCACGAGTTTCTTGTTCAGAACCGGAAGTACCCCAGGCATGCCGAGGCAGACAGGGCACACGTTTGAATTCGGCTCGTTCCCAAACTTTGTTGTGCACGAGCAGAAAGCTTTTGACTCCGTGAGCATCTGCGCATGAACTTCTAAACCGATTACTGCTTCATATGTACCGTCGAGCTTCAATTCTTATTTCTCTCGTTGAATGAACTCATAATGTTTTTGATTTGCTTCAAGTGATTGATGTCATGTCCTGCGAGCATTTGAACCATCCGTTCGAGTGTCTCTTTCCCCCTCTCTTCGTGAATACCAAAGCGTCTCCACTCTTGGCGGCTCAACGGCCGCAGCAGCGAAAGATGATCCTCCCTCATTGCCCTGAAGAGCCTCAGCTTTTTCCTCCACTCGACCTTATGGTACCGAAGACCATCGGCCCACTTGTCTTGATCCATTGCCTGGAGAGGGGTGCCGGACTGCGACAGTGCCATCCGGAATCGAAATCCTAGGACCAACTCGATGTCACACATGTGAGCAATAATTTGCCTGATTGACCACTTCCCCTTCGTCCGCGACCTGCGAATCTGTGAATCACTCAATCCCAGAGTGAATCGTTCGAGACTTCTGGGTGTGCTTGCCAAGATCTTCAGTGGATCTTTGCCGATAACGTTCGACAGGATCCTCTTGACGTAGGGGTTAGTGATACCTGCCACACTGGTCACCGTTTTCATCTATTCTCGCCTCTCCCTTTAGAGAATTGTTAATTCTGAAGTGCCTGGACTACCTTCCCCGCAGCGTCCTGAAAGGTATCGGCGACGATGAAGTTCAACTTTGAATCTCTCAGCATTTGTCTCGCCTTTCTTGCGTTGGTTCCCTCGAGTCGTACCACTACAGGTACAACAACACCTAACTGCTTTGCCGCCTCAATCACTCCGCTTGCCACGCGATCACAGCGGACAATCCCACCGAAAATATTTATCAATATCGCCTTTACATTCTCGTCTGATAGAATAATGCGGAATCCATTCGCGACAGTTTCCGCACTCGCCCCACCGCCAACATCGAGGAAGTTCGCGGGCTCGCCTCCCGCGAGTTTTATAATATCCATAGTCGCCATTGCAAGCCCGGCTCCGTTCACCATGCAACCGACATTTCCGTCAAGTTTGATGTAGTTTAAACTGTATTTCGATGCCTCGATCTCGAGAGGCGCTTCTTCATCAAGATCGCGCATTTCAACGACGTCCGGGTGTCGGTACAACGCGTTGTCATCGAAATTCATCTTGGCGTCCAGCGCAAGCAC
>CAYHSB010000130.1:0-4721 GCA_964359185.1 uncultured Chitinophagales bacterium | reverse complement strand
GTCATCGCTTTCACGCCTGTTCTCAGTGTCGGTTCCGGCAATGGCGCGAAGGTGCTTGAGTGGAGCGAGGGTAGCATAATCCCTTCTGACTTGCTCTTCGCGACCACGGCGGGATCAACAGCACCAACAAAGAAACCACAGAGCGGAATCTGATGACCTTCGAGACCAAACACACCAACGTCCTCACCGAACATCATTGGATCGAGCTTCACGACGTTCTCCTTCCCAAGCGCATACTCCCAAACCTTCGCGAGACGCTCGGTCAACCCAGGATCGTTGTAGGTTGCTTTCGACATCGTCTTGTCGACTTCAACGATAGGCGCCCGATCCTGTGGAATTCCAGCAGCCGCAGCAATGCCCTTCGTTATCCGCTCAATGGATGCGATGATACGCTTGCGCACCTCCTCTTTATATGACCTCACCGTGAGCTGGAGCTTCACGTCGTCGGGAATGATGTTATGCTTCGTCCCACCATGAATCGAGCCAACGGTGACAACGGCAGGATCGAGCGGATTGTTCTCGCGGCTGACGATCGTTTGAAGTGCAAGCACAACCTGTGCCGCCACAACAATCGGGTCCTTTGTGCTTTGCGGTTGTGAACCGTGTCCACCGACGCCGCGAATCGTGATGTCAACAGAGTTCACGTTCGCCAGCGCATAGCCCGGGCAGTAACCGATCTTTCCCGTTCCAAGGCTCGCGAGGCCGTGAAGTGCAAGGATATAGTCCGGCCGTGGAAATCGGGTGTAGAGCTCGTCCCTTAACATTGCATCAGCACCTGTGCCAAGTTCCTCCGCTGGCTGACCAATGAGAACAAGTGTCCCATGCCATGAGTCTTTGAGCTGCGCCAGTACCTTGGCGGTCCCGAGTAAGGATGTCACGTGGATATCATGTCCGCACGCATGCATCACGCTGACATCGAGTCGCTGGTCGTTTTTTGTTCTCACCTTACTTGCGTATGGGAGTCCAGTTCTCTCATCAACGGGCAGCGCATCCATGTCCGCACGAACAAGGATAGTCGGTCCATTCCCGTTCTTCATGATTGCAGCTACGCCGTAGCATACCAAATTCGAATCATCGTACTTCCCGACACGCTCCGTGACGGTGTACCCCAGTGCACGGAGCCCCTTCGCAAGAAACGCTGACGTCTTCCCCTCATGACCTGAGAGCTCAGGGGCGGCATGAAGTGTCTTGTATGTCGTGACGAGCGTTGGAAGTTCCTGCTCAATGAGTTTATCCAGCGACTCCTGTGCATGGGTGGCTTGGAGAAAGATAGACACCCAAAAGACGGAAAGAAAGATGGGAGACTTCATAGAACCTCCTTCTAAGGTTGAGGAATGAACCGATACTTTTCTTGAAAAATCTCTAACAGCTTCTTTGGAATTCAAGTGATTTGCACCTTGCGCCACGGCCCTTGAAGAGTTCTGGCATGTGTTAAAAGTAAGAAACTACTCCAAGGGTTGCAAATCGGCTATTGCTCTTGTTTGCTTGGGATTTTATCATTACATTTGTCCTAAGCTGTTCAGGGGAAAGTCGATTGGCAATACCTTCGACGGCAGACGCAACAATTCATCACATGAAAAGCATACCCCACTGAGACTGCCCGACTCTTCCCGACGATCTGAATAACTCCTTACGAAAGATAGCACTACCCCACACAATCCGCACTTAAGAATCAAGGAGAACTTCTTCTCCTCTCCACCATCTTAATTCAAGGAGAACCATATGCGAAGACTCAAATATTTGCTTCTCAGCGTCGTGTTCCTTGCAGGCATCGTTCCGCTTAAGATGTCTGCGCATGCACGCACCAGTCCTGAGCAGCCTGTCTCAAGTGAGGCCAAATCAAAGTTGATTGAGTTCAAGGAATTCAAATTGAAGAATGGCTTGCGTGTGATTCTCTCAGAAGATCACACCGCACCCACCTACTCGATCTGCGTTACCTATAACACTGGATCTCGAAATGAACGCCGTGGGCGCACCGGTTTTGCCCATCTTTTCGAGCACATGATGTTCCAAGGTTCAGAGAATGTCGGAAAAGGTGAGCACTTCATTCTCATCCAGAACAATGGCGGGAACATGAACGGGACGACGAACGCCGACCGGACGAACTATTTCGAAACGCTGCCGTCGAACCAGCTCGATCTCGGATTGTTCCTTGAAGCCGACAGGATGCGCTCGCTGATGATCAATCAAGCTAACCTCGATAATCAGCGAAAGACAGTGCAAGAAGAGCGGCGTCTTGGGGTTGACAACCAACCTTATGGTAAAACGTTTGAGGTGCTGTTCGAGATAGCGTACGACAATTTTGCATACAAGCATTCGACAATCGGGTCGATGGAAGATCTCAACTCGGCAACCGTTCAGGATGTCGCGGAGTTCTTCAAGATCTACTATGCCCCGAACAACGCGGCGTTGACACTCATCGGCGATTTCAAGACCGATGAAGCATTGGAAAAAATCAAGAAATACTTCGAGAGCATGCCAGCTCAGCCCCCTCCCCCTGAGCCAGATGTCACCGAGCCGGAACAGCAGGGGGAGCGCGGTCAAACGATTGAAGATAACTTTGCACAAACTCCCCGCATCGACATCGTGTACAAGATTCCGCAGAGCAACACGCACGATTGGTACGCGCTGAGCCTTCTCGGCAACATTCTGACAAGCGGCCAATCGTCCCGCCTCTATCAGAAGCTCGTAAAGGAGAAGGAAGTTGCGGTGAGTGTTTTTGGTGGTGCACAGGAGCGTCGAGGTCCATCACTCCACTCCATCATTGCAATGGCAAGGCCCGGAAAAGACTTCAAGGAAATCGAAAAGCTGGTCTATGATGAAATCGAGAAAATAAAAAATGAGGCTGTTGCAGATTGGGAAATCGAAAAGGTCCGCGCACAGTTGCGTCGTTCACGCGCACAGCAGCTACAAAGTACGCTCTTCCGTTCAATTCTCATCGGTCAGTATGCGGTCTATTACAATGACCCGGGACTCATCAACACAATTCAGGGAAAGTACAGTCAAGTCACAAAAGAAGATATTCAACGCGTGGCAAAGACATATCTGAAGGACTCGTATCGCACCGTCATCACCACAATCCCGAAGCCCAAAGAAACAACGCCTTCAAAAACCAATTGACCTCGGGTTAAGAGGAGAGATAAATATGAACAGCAAAAAAGTTTTTCTTCGGTTGCTTATTTCGGTCTCGATGATTTCCTTCCTTTGCTTCTTGAATGAGGACACACTTGTCTTCGGACAAGTACCAGGTCCAGACACGAAGAGTGTTCCCGTTAGCAAAGTCGAGCGGAAAAACAAGGCTCCTGTTTCGAAGGAGATTCTTCGAGTTACACTTCCCAAGCCCGCGGAAACCACATTTGACAACGGCTTGATTGTGATGATCATGGAAGATCATCGCTTCCCTACCGTCTCCGTGCAGCTGCAGGTCAATAGCGCCGGATCGCTGTACGAGCCAGCGAACACGCCCGGTCTCGCGAGTGCTGTGGCACAGATGCTTCGGGAAGGGACCAAAACACGCACGAGCAGGCAGATTGCAGAGGAAGTGGACAAGCTTGGCGCTACGCTCTCCGCATTCTCCGGGTTTGGATCACCCAGCACGGTCATCACTGCATCAGGACTAAGCGACAATTTCGATGAGTGGTTCGCTTTGCTCACCGATGTCCTCATGAATCCGACGTTTCCGGCTGATGAACTGGACAAGCTTAAAACCCGACTCAAAGTGCAGCTAAAGCAGCAAAGGGCGCAGCCTGGTTTTCTTGCAAATGAGCGGTTCAGCCGCGCCGTATTTGGAAATCATCCGGCCGCGGTTGTCTCTCCAACTGAGGAGTCGATCAATGCCCTCACTTCCGAAGCGCTGGCGAAGTGGCATCGGGAACGGTATGTTCCTCAAGGTTCAATTCTCGGAATCGCGGGCGATGTTTCTGCTTCGGAACTTATGCCTAAGTTGAAAGAGTGGCTGGGGGGCTGGAAGAAAACTGATCTGAAAGAGGTCCTGCCAGCAAATCCTGAACCTGTACCTTCCAAGAAAATATATCTTGTGGACAGGCCGAATTCTGTCCAGACGACGATCAGAATGGGGAACATTGCCATCGATCGTGTGGACCCGCATTATATTCCAGTGACTGTCATGGATCGCGTTGTTGGTGGTGGTCCTGCGGCACGCTTGTTTATCAACTTGCGCGAAGAGAAAGGGTACACGTACGGGGTGTATAGCTTCTTCTCGGCTGGAAAGTACCCGGGCCCGTGGAGCGCCGGAGGAGACGTGCGAACGGAGGTTACCGAGGGGGCAATGACCGAGTTCATGAATGAGTTCAAACGTATCCGGGAGGAGAAAGTCCCACAGGCAGAGCTAGATGAATGTAAGCGTTCTTTAGTGGCAAACTTCGCTCTTTCACTTGAGCAGCCTACTCAGCTGCTGAGCTATGCGATTACTAGGAAGTACTATGGACTTCCCGATGATTATTGGGAAACGTATCCTGTCAAGCTCATGGCAGTGACTGCGGATGACATTCAGCGCGTTGCACTGAAGTACGTCAATCCGGAATCGATGCAAATCGTGGCAGTGGGAGACGCGAGCAAGGTCAAGGCTGTCCTAGGTAAATTTGGGCCGGTGGAGACGTACGACGCGGAAGGGAAGATGGTGAAATAGGAGGTCAGATGACTTAGGATAGAGTAGGAGGAGGCTCATGTAGAGAGCCTCCGTCCCCTCATCAAACCGTACG
>CAYHSB010000129.1:0-4781 GCA_964359185.1 uncultured Chitinophagales bacterium | reverse complement strand
ACGCAGTGGAGGGCCACATCATCATCATCGCGTCTCCCGTGGAATATGTTCACACGTCAGATCGCTGTATCATCCGACATCGTGAAGTCGGGAGAGACGTGACGTCGTTCCAGGACGGAGTCGTCCAGGCGCTTCGCCAAGATCCAGATATCGTCGTCATCGGCGAGATGCGCGACCCTGAAACAATCATGAGGGCTCTGGAAATCACTGATAGTGGTCACAAGGTATTCTCAACGCTCCATACGAGTTCAGCTGTAGAGAGCATAGACCGGATCATAGGCGAAGTATCTCCGATGGAGCAGGAACGGGTGAGATATCGCCTCGGGGATGTTTTGAAATGCGTGATCTCCCAAAAGTTGGTGCCCAGCCTCGACGGCCAGCGGGTTCTCGCAAAGGAGGTTCTACTCGTGACCCCTTCGGTGAAGGCTGCCATCAAGAATGGCAACACCCAGGAAATCTATCAGATGATCGCTGAATGTGGCAAACTTGGGATGATCACGATGGAGCAAGACTTGAGACGCCTTTACCTGATGAGAAAGATCTCTCTCGACATGACGATGGACTATGCCAATAACAAGAGGCGAATGGAACAGCTCCTCACAGTAGCACCGCCAGGAGATTGAAATTCAACCACAAAGGAACTGAACGACAATGGCAAATATCCTAAAAGGACAGGGAAAGGTCGCGTTCGGGATTTTCGTTGACGGTCTCGAATTGAAGTTTGCCCACCTGTCACTCAAGGGGAAGAAGATCTTCTTGCACGATCTCAAGAAGATCACACTTCTGAAAAAACTCGATGAGCAGGGAGCTAACCGCGTCGGGTTCGAGGAAGGCCACGAGATTTTTTCCGAATCAGAAGGCGGGGAACCCCGGGTCCTCCTCCAACAGGAGAAGACCGATACGAACGCAGAAGTCATTCTGAATCTCCTCTCTCAATATCCACCAAAGAAGTATTCAATCACCTACAGTCTTGCAGAGCCAAGCGTTTACTACCACATACTCGAGGGCAGTCCCGGCTCCAAGAATGGGCAATTGAAAAAGAAAGCCATTGAAGAACTGAAAACGATCCGGTCTGGATCTTCAGAACCCAACACAGTGGATCTCGTCCCGTCTTCAGAGAAAGGGGCGTTGTGCGTGGTGAGAGAGGATGGGCTCCACCTGATTGACCTCCTCGAGGAAATCAAGCAGTATCTCGGCAACCAGTTGCCCCGAATCCCCTTTATCGACACGGCCGACCTCGCCCTGATGAACCTTGCTCGTCTCGACTACGATCTGAAGGAAAATGAGATTAGTGTCATCATTTATGTGGGAGTTGAATTCAGTCGGATAATCTTCATGAAGGGAGACAGGCACCTGCATTTCGCACCCCTCATCACTGAGGGGGCAGAGTCACCCAATCTCGATAACAGGCTCTATAGCCGCATTCTCCTCGAGCAAGATAATCTTGACCTCCCTCAAATCCGTCGTATTGCAATTGCGGGAAATGGTCCAAAGATCCACTTGAAGGAATTTCTCGGCACGCGTTTTCCCTCTGTAGATGTCGAATATCTAAAGCTTCAGGGTGTTGAGAAAATTGATCCTCAATCGCAGACAGAAGAAGTTTGCTCCGAGTTCGCGATCCCGATTGCGACAGCGTGGCGAGCCCTCGATCCGAAGAACCAAAAATTCTCTCCGGCGAATCTTCTCCCAGCTGCGCTGATCGAGCGGCAGAAGTTTTTCAAACTCGGCTGGCATGGTTATGCACTCATCGTGCTTATCTTTCTCTCCACTCTCTTTTTCACATGGAATTACCTGAAGATGACAGTTGAGATCAGCGCCAAGACCGACCTCCTCGCTGAGAAGAACCGTCGCCTTGCTGACAATCTCAGCCTCGCAGCCTCTATTGGGGTCCTGCAAACGAAAATTGACCGACACAAGAACGCTCTCGCTCTCTATGATTCCCTTGTTCCCGGCAGCGATCTGTGGACGAACATTCTGACCAAGGGGGCCAACAAGATTAACGAATTAAGTTCTCTATGGCTTACGAACATCACATCGACCCCTGATGGCGGGATGGAGATCATTGGAGTGAGCTTATACAGAAGTCGCATTCCGAAATTTGCTTCACTTTATGAAAAAGCGACGCTGCGACGAGTGGTGGTGAAGCAAATCCGAGAGAGAAGAGTGTATGAATTCGAATTATACGTCCCAGACATCATACGCCGTGAAAAGCAAAACATTCCCGTACAACAGGAGAGAGCACATTGAACTTCGCGACACGAAATAGTCTAGTTTTGGGCGTGCTGCTCGTCCTCATCCTACTCGTGGGAGCATACTGGACGAGCCTGAGACAGCCGGAAGCTCTCCACAAGCTCGAAGACCAGATCAAGAAAGTTGACTTCGAGCTCCTCAACACGCCCGATTTACTGAGCCAGTATAACTCGGTTCACGCGGACTTGGCACTTTGGGAGCAGCGCTGGAATCTCCGTACAAAAGACATCCCGACGCAAGACGTTACCGCACAGACCAATGCGTATTTCAACAGCGTTATTTTTTCTAGTGGGCGTGTCAAGGTTGATGTGCAGTATGGTGGTGTCAGGCAGGAGCCCAAATTTGGGTACAACATCTACAGCTTGCGCGGAGAGGCACCCTTCCACAGTCTTTACCGATTCATTTGGTACCTGGAGAACGGCCGAAGGCTCTTCAAGTTTAACAGGTTGATGCTCAGGGGAGCCAACTCGCTGGAACCTGGAGACGTCGAGCCTCAGCCAGCCGTCCAATTCGAGCTGGAGCTGAGGGCCTACTTCACATCGCTTGTAGAGCTTTCAAGCAGCGTTGCCTGGCGAGATACCACTACGACATTTGTAGCCTCGAATCCATTCTGGCCCCTCGTCAGACCTGAACTCCCTCGGAACACAGAGGGACTCGTGGAAG
Organism: uncultured Chitinophagales bacterium; assembly: GCA_964359185.1. Lineage (GTDB taxonomy): Bacteria > Bacteroidota > Ignavibacteria > UBA10030 > JAHEZR01 > CAYHSB01. Next base: position 1,868 of record CAYHSB010000129.1, on the reverse strand, counting down.
TTGATCGCTCTGACTTGAAGGCTGTGATCCCCGGGAAAGCCTTTGTGACTGACCAGGCTGGAAAACTCCGGACACTTAGCGTTGGTGACGCGGTATACCTCGGGTACGTGAGCAGGATTTCCCCTGAAGAGGGCAAAGTCGAATTTGTGTTGAACAGAGGAGGTATAAGTGAAACCGTTGTCCTAAAAGTTCGATTCCGACCAACAGAAACAGAGGTTAAGAAATGAAAGGCACAGCACAGCGAATACTACCCATCCTTCTTGGATGTCTGCTTCTCTCGTCCGTCGAAAGCCTGTCACAGACCCAGGCGGATAAAGAGAGGCTTGCGAAGGGCTATATTCCACCCGAGCAGATCGTCTCGATGTCTTTTGCCACACCGATCGACCGGGCGATCTCGATACTCAATGAGCTCAGCAAGAAGTCTCTCGGGAAGGTTATCTTTGATCCAGAGAAACGAACGACTCCAATAGGAGTTGATATAGAGTCGATGCACTGGAAAGATGCCTTTGAAAGGATTTTGAGGTATAACAACTTGTGGTACGAGGAGACTGCAGACTACTTTCGGATCATTGCACTTGAACGGGGCGTCGAAGCGAGGCTAGTTGAAAAGGAGGAGAAGCCGACACTCGCAACTCGCGAGGTGCAAATCTCGGCAGTCTTCTACTCCATCGATGCGGGGCGAGTTCGAGAGAGTGGTATCAATTGGAGTTTCTTCCGAGGAAATAACGTGAATGTGAGGATCGAACAAAACACTGCTAAGCCAGTCACTGATCTCTTTCAGGTAGAGGCAAATCCTCGCTTTGATGTGGACATCGACGTTCATGCGCTCCTGAAGTTCTTCGAACAGAAATCACTCGCCGAATTGATATCGCGGCCGCAAATTACCGTCCGTTCTGGACAGGAAGGGATGATCCAGGTCGGCACTGACTTCCCCATCAACACTCGGGACTTTGCCGGAAATGTTCTCACGCGGATTGAACACGCGGGGACAATCATCCGTGTGACACCTGAAGTCATTGCTGAAAAAGGTACTAACTTTATCCATTTGAATATACATGTTGAGCGGAGCAGCGTTGCGCCATCGCCACTAGGTTTTGAGATTGCAAAGACGAATGCGACCACCTCTACACTTCTCCTCGATGGCGAAGAAACGGTTGTCGGAGGCTTGTATACCAATGAGGAGAAGGAGATACGGGAAGGGATTCCAGTCCTGAAAGATCTACCATGGTGGTTCCTGGGTCTGCGGTATCTCTTTGGTCATAACAAAGTGGAAGTCGCGCGGAAAGATCTCATCATTTTGATCAAAGCGAGCCTTCTCCCGCCTCTCACGGAACGGGTAATTACCAAGGAGAATCTTATCGAAAAAGAACGGCGGCAGTTTGAGCTTGACACAAAGTTCCGCAAGGGAGAGGTCAAGGAGAAAAAATGATTAGTTTCAAGAGGTCGTTCCGATAGTTTCTCATTTTTCGTCGATTAACAGACAAAGGGTAGGGTTCTAAAATGAAAGTACATGCGATCAAACTTATGACGGCATTCCTTCTGCCGTTAATCGTCGCCGCGTGCATTGAAAAGCCTTTGGCACCACCCCCGGCGAAAACAATTACAATAACGGGGAAGGTATTGCGTTCGGACAACCAAGCCCCTATCGTTGGCGCACTCGTCACCTTGTTGAAGACTCCGCCTCTGTCGGTGAAGACAGACTCGTCCGGCTTCTACCGGCTGAGCTTCGATATTGATGCGCCTTTCTCAGCACTGCTCGTCACCCTGATCTCGGGCTTTGCACCGGACACTGCGACGGTAAATGTTATCCCCGGGAAAGACATCACCCGAGATATTGCCTTGAAAGAGGTACTTGTCACGGGCCTCCC
>CAYHSB010000128.1:0-4885 GCA_964359185.1 uncultured Chitinophagales bacterium | reverse complement strand
TTCCCTTTTCTATACGCTTCGCCAAAGACGTCGATATTCAGGATACGAACGAACCTTCTTAACAGTTGTGGCGTTAATCTTGGAAACCAAAGAAACTCCGTTATGCTGATCACATAGTTCTGGAATGCACCCAAGGCAATCCTCTTGATTTCTTTTTCGCTTTTTTCTGGAAAGGCATGTGTGAGATTGTCAATTGCAATCCTGCGCCTTCTTCGAGCAATCACATAACCGAAAGATCCAAGAAACCTGCCAAATGCTTGAATAACACGCAGAGGCATCAAACGGACGAGGAAAGCGAAGATGCTGAAGAGGATGTACTCGAGGCGATCAGTCATTGAGGATTGGGTTCTTTTCCCTACAGAACAAGATTATATCAAACCCCGTTTGTCATTCCGATGCCGACTTTAGTCGGCAGAGTCCGTCCTGATGAATCGGGACGAGACCTCGTCCCGCAACGCGGGACGGGGAATCTCGTCAGTGTCCCGCATGCACGAGATCCCTTCTCCTCCCGTGTAACGCGATCAAATTAACAAAAAGAGGGCTGATTGTCAATGAATCAGATGGGGATGAGCGAGAAACCAAGCCCAACTAAGTGGAGTCGGCAAGGGTTTGGTGACTCGGGCAGCTACTGGGTGCTCAAATGTCTCTGCCAGTCGTCGTCGCGGAGTTCGCTGCGGTGGGTGGAATGGACAAGGATGTAATCCGAGAAACTCGTCTTGTCGACAAAGATGAACTGGACTCCGCCCTGCAGGTTGTGGTAGTGCCAGATTTCGTATGGTTTGGAATCGAGTTCGTTGGGATGTCTTTCGAATTCATCCGGAGGGCCGTACATAATGTAGACACGACCGCGATCGGTTCTCCAACCTTCCTTACCACCTGAGCGGAAATTCTGGTTCGTATATTCGACACGGGCAATGTACTCTTTCTTTGTCTCGTTCACCTTCGTTGTCGGATCCGGATCGCGTCGCCCCCAGAATTCGAACATAAACTTTCGTTTCCCCTCGAGCTCCGTCACTTTGTCAAAACGACTGATCTCATCTTCGAGTGCGATGTACCGTGAGTACTCGAACTCTTTGTTCAAATCCTGCTCACTCATGAGTGCATACTCACTTGCCATGTAGTCGCCTCGCATCCCAGTTCCGGCTTGCGCCGGTGTACCCTTCACTCCTGGATTGTAGACGAAGAATTTCTTCGTCGAGAACACGTTCTGCTGTGTCAGGGAGTCGTTGAGAGAAAATCGCAGTGAGTACGTGCCACTCCTCAGTTTTCCTATATTGATCGTCCCAACTTCGACGCTAGAGTTATGGACGCGCTTCTTCGTCCGATGCTGACTCAGAACTTCATTCCCTCCCGCATCGTGCACACTCGCGGTGTAGGCATACTCCCCGTCTTTTACTTTGCTCAGAAGATTATAAACTTCCAAATAGTAAAAAATGATCGGAAGCCCGGCACCATAAAGTACACTGGGATTGGGAATGACTTCAAGCGTATTTTTGTAGAAAATATTGGCTGTGTCTGCCGGGATCTGTTGGATTGAGCTACAGAGTTCGACGTCGCTCAGTGCAATTGAATCAGCCGGAAAAAGTCGAAGATTAAGGGAGAAGTCCAAGCTATCACGGTTTTTTTCTTCGTTCGCATCCACACCCGTCATCCTTAGAATGTACTGAGACGGCCTTAGCCACACACCGAGCACACCGACCAAGCTTTTATTCCGTTCAAGCGTTGTGGTATCATTGACGACATACGGTACTTTCCAGTTCCTCCGAAAAACAACTGAGTCAGTGCGAGGAGCAAGAATTTTCACATCGAGCTTAGCTGCCGAAGTGAACTTATCGCCCTCTTTGGAGAAATGCAGCTGACCAACTCCAAACGAATAGTATATCTCCACGAAGGCTTTGGATGTATCGCCGCGAAAATGAGCGTAGTCAACGCTGAGGTAGAGCTTCTGGTTTCCAGCTTCGGGGGAATTTGCCAGCGCGGATGTCAAGGACAGGAAGAGAATGACGAGCCCCCCGAGAAGCATGAATGTAAAGACGAGAAGAATTTGTCGGAAGTGCGACTTTATCAACGAGTCCATGTCCAGTCTCCTTATCCTACTCTCCCATAACCTTGACAACGACACGTTTCCTACGTTGACCGTCAAATTCTGCATAGTAGATTTGCTGCCAAGGCCCAAAGTCAAGTTTTCCCTTCGTGATTGGCGCGAGAATTTCGTGGTGAATGAGGAGGCTTTTCAGGTGGGCATCACCATTCGTTTCACCCGTTCGATGATGGCGGTACTTCGGATTGAAAGGTGCCAAATTTTCGAGCCACTCATCAATGTCCTGGATTAGTCCTTGCTCCGCATCATTGACATAGACGGCAGCAGTAATGTGCATCGCAGATACGAGAACCATCCCCTCGGCGATGCTGCTCCGTTTAACGATTGCATCTACGTCATCAGTAATGTTAATATACTCCCGGTGATCCTTCGTATTAAAGGTCAAGTACTCAGTGTGAGATTTCATGTCGTTTCACTTGCTTGTAAATCACAACTAACGACCGACAAAGAATCGAGACTGTCATTCTTCTAAACGTTTTCACATTGCAAAGAAAAACTCAGAAAGTCAACTTGAGAGGCGAATGAGAGGGAGCTCTTCAAATCATCGGGGAGGACCAATGAAGTCGTTCACAACCTTCAGTAGGTTATCAGGGTCGAAGGGCTTGGAGATGAAGATGTCAACGTGACTCGCTCTGACTTCTCGAAGCATCTTCTCCCCGCCAAATCCGCTCATCGCTACTGTCTTAACCAGAGGGTTGGCCTCTCTTACTTTCTGCAGAACTTCGTTTCCATCCATTCCGCCCAGCCCCATGTCCGCTATCACTAATCGGATCTCCTGATGATGCCCGGAAAACAACTCCAGTCCTTCCTCCCCACTCGCTGCTGTGAAAACTTTATAACCGGTGTCAGATAAGAATCCGGCCACCAGATCGCAGAGAAGTTCGTCGTCGTCGATTACAAGGATGGCGGACCGTTTCTCCGAGCTCTGTTCATCGTCTTTCTTTTCCCATGATTCCATTTGAGCTCACGTTGAAATCTGAAGTTCCTCTCCCGCGTTGAGAGTTACCCCAGACGGAAAACGAATGACCCATCTATCGGCCTTTTGCTCGAAGACACTTACAACCTCCTGACCCTGCTTCGTAACTCTAACTTTCTTGTGAGGTCGCGCTGTTCCAGCCAGTGCAATTGAGCTGAGTGCCTGCGACCCGTATTCTTGTGTCACGGTGGCCACGAATCTCGCGCCGTTCCCTTTCTGTCGAAATTGTCCCCATCCACTTCCTGTGCTGAAGAAGCACTGAAACAATTTCTCATTGATTCGCGGCGAGAATTCTAGATGGCCTGACACAGCATCCCACCGAAATCCCGAGAGGGCAAGAAGTACTGCCCAGCTTGCCATCGCACGTGCATAGTGATTCCCGCATTCAACTTCATTCCAGGGATTGCGGCGTTCACCGTTGTACCGCTCACGGGCACCGCGAACGATTGAGAGGCCCTCTTTCACAAGACCTTCGTATATCAGATGTGAAGCCACTTGATACTCGATGCCGGTCCAGACTTCATCGGAATAAGGAAACGGGAGTTCCGGGCGTCCACCGTGGGGCCACGAGCAGAGAAGAAGACCTTTCTCGTCGTTAAGAGCATACACCCGCTGAACATTCGCGTGATCGCCAAACTCAGTGCGCCAGTTATACTTGAAGACAGAACTCAGCGCCTTCCGCACGTGGGCTGGGTCGAGCAGATAGCCTAACCCTGCAACGGTCGCAAACCACTGTCCGAGAACCTGGTCTGAGAGGCAGCCAGCCCCATACTGGTACCGCTTCGTCTTTTCTGGATCGTACTTTTGAATGTAGAAGTCGCCCTTGAATAGCTCTGCTTCGATCTTCCCCCGCCCCTTCTCAAAAAACTCACGGTACTTCTTCGCGCTTTCCTCATCTCCTAGATATCGAGCCATCTCTTCTCCTGCACGAAGCGCGCCGAGATAGAAACTGCTTGTCATCGTCGTCCAGCCCAAAAACTCGATATCATATGTGTTGTGTTGCTCCTCTTCCATCACTCCGTCTTTGTCTTTGTCCCAGTACTCCCAGGCGAATTCGAGCGCACGTTTTGCTTGGGGCCAAAGGTCTTCAAGGAATTTCCTGTCACCCGAAAACTTCCACTCACGGTAGAGTTTCATCACAGTTCCCATTTGGCCATCCGCTGCCGGGCGAAACTTCCATCGTGTGAGAAGTACCGGCAACTTTGTACGAAACGCCATATCCCCCTTCTCGTCCGTGTTCACTTTGAAATCGGTCTTCCGCATCGAGCGTTCAAGATCTGGAAAGAGGTGGGCCACTGCCTGCTCATAGTTCCAGACGTGCGTGCAATTCATCGGGCAGCAACCGCCTTCATCGCCACAACCTTCGAACGCGAAGAAGCTTCCATCTTCCGTACGGAGGCAGGTGTTCGTTGCCGCGATTGAAGCCTGACTTGACACCGCGTCAAGCACATAGCCTGGAAGCGTGCTTGAGAAGAGAGCATCGTGAAAGCGACGGGTGTCCCGCTCGAGAACTTCGAGATTTTCGATGACGTGCTTTGCCACACCCCACGCATCCTGCCACACGGAAGCATAGAAATTCTTCAACCCTTTGTCCTTCACCTCAGGTTCGGGATCCCAGTAGTTCACTCGATTTGGAAAATACCATGTGAAAACAAAGGGAAGCTCCACGGCCTGATTTGGTCTCAATGTGAATCGCAACCCGAGTGAGCCAACATCAGTACGGCCATCGGGCGATGGTCCTTCATCAGGTTGAGCCTTGAGCAAGCCGTCGTCAGAAAAGTCATCCCAGAATTGTTGAATATCATCCC
>CAYHSB010000127.1:1909-4929 GCA_964359185.1 uncultured Chitinophagales bacterium | reverse complement strand
ATGCTCATCGCTTCCAAACGATTTCCTTGGCACCTGCCTGATAGTTCACCCAGCGTGCAAGGATGAACAGAAGGTCAGAAAGCCGGTTGAGATAAGCAAGAATCTGCGGGCTGATCGATTCTGCCCTGGCAAGTCGGACAGCCAACCGCTCGGCACGGCGACAAACCGAGCGCGCCAAGTGAAAATATGAGGCAGCGAGGGTACCCCCTGGGAGGATGAATTCTCTTAGAGGACTCAGCCTTGGCTGAATCCCATCGATAGCCTTTTCAAGTGCGGAAATATTGCTCTTTCCAATCCTGGGAACAGCAGAAGATTTCAGCTTCTTGCCGTTAGGGGCAGCCAAATCAGCACCCAGGATAAAGAGGTCGTTCTGGGTCTTTTCAAGAATTCGATCTACAGACTGCCCTACCCTCATTGCTCGGATGACCCCAAGAAGGGAGTTCAGTTCGTCGACCGTACCGTAGGTTTCAATGCGAAGAGCATCTTTGGGCACTCGTTTTCCCCCAAAGAGTGAAGTTTCTCCCTTATCACCGGTTTTTGTGTAGATTTTCATTGACGGATTTCCAGAATGGAGCTTCCGTGGCTTTCAATGTGTCAGAAGTCTCCCTTTTCACGACTCAAAGGCTATTCCATTCATCGGGAGATATTTGTCTCCGCAGGATGCTTCCGATTTCTCTCATCATGAATTTCAACTGGGGAACCGAAAATTCCGCATTTGAAGGAATAGCGAGACGGTGCTGCCCGTAGATCAAGAACTGATGACGTGCGCCTTGATACGGACCTTGAAAACCGAGGCGGCGCAATCGCCGAACGAACTCGCGCCGCTTACATGGCAGCCACACGCGCACGCCTGGGCCTCCGGTTCAGATCGATCCCATCGATGATCGGGAGCCGATGTCCCATTCTCAATCCGATCAGAATCCAATCCTCCACAGTGGAACGGAGTGTATCCTGACATTCACGGAGTGTCCGGCCAAGAGCGATGACGCCTCTACACTTAGGGATCCTTCCCGTAAACGTTCCGTCCTCGAGTTTGTCATAAGTGGCACTCGCCATCGCTCTCTCAACGTACTCTGTCAATGCAAATCGCATGCTCCTCTCCTCCTTTGCTATCCAATTAGGAACTTCTTAGATCATAAACCTCGGCAACTCGTTGAAGAAATGAACTGAGGTCTTTATGCCACCGAAGAAGTTGTCAAGGTTTAGATGTTCGTCCGGTGCGTGAGCATTTTCGTCTGGTAGGCCAAAGCCAAGGAGAACGGTATCGAGTCCGAGCAACCGCTTAAACTGCTCTACGATTGGAATAGATCCTCCTTCCCTCTGATACAATGGAGTCTTTCCAAACGCTTTCTTCAACGCCTCCACACCTGCCCTGACTCCGGGACTATCGATCGGAGTGATCACTGCCTCTCCTCCGTGGAGAGTTCTGACGCTGACGATCACAGTCTTCGGCGCGATCTTCTTGATGTGCCTCTCGAAGAGCTTTGCAACCTTTGCCGACTTCTGATCTGGGACGAGACGCATTGAAATCTTTGCCGCCGCCTTTGCGGGTAGCACTGTTTTCGCTCCCTCGCCAGTAAATCCGCCCCAGATGCCGTTGCATTCGAGAGTTGGACGTGCCCAGATTCGTTCGAGTGTCGAGTAGCCTTTCTCTCCGTAAAGCGCTGGGACTCCTAAGTCTTTCTTATAAGTCCGATCACTAAACGGAAGCTTTTTGAATGCGTCTCGCTCCTTTTTAGTAAGCGGGCGCACATCATCATAGAAATGGGGAATCGTCACTCTTCCGTTCTTATCATGGAGTGATGCGATCATCTCGCTCAACGCCTGAATGGGATTGTGAATGGAGCCTCCGAACGAGCCAGAATGTAAGTCGCGGTTCGGCCCCACTACCTCAACCTCCATATACATCAAACCGCGAAGCCCGTACGTAATTGACGGAACTCCCCGAGCGAACATTCCTGAGTCGGAGATGAGGACGAGATCTGCCTTCAGGATCCCCGTGTGGTCTCTCACGAAATTCTCCAAGTTGGCGCTCCCCACCTCCTCCTCTCCCTCGATCAACATCTTGAGGTTGCAGGGAAGCTTCCCAACGTTCTTCATGTACGCTTCCACACCTTTGAGATGCACAAACACCTGCCCTTTGTCATCGGCTGCCCCTCGGGCGTAAAGGTTACCTTCTCGAATGCTCGGCTCGAATGGGGGTGTTGTCCAGAGGTTGAGTGGATCTACGGGCTGCACATCATAGTGTCCATAGAACAGCACGATCGGTTTTCCTGGCGCACTGAGCCACTCACTATAGACGATGGGATGCCCAGGAGTCGAGAATACTTGAACATTCTCCATGCCGATTGACTTCATGTGATCAGCTACCCACTGCGCGCAGCGCTGAACATCCGCTTGGTTTTCTTTGTTCGTACTGATGCTTGGGATACGGAGGAATTCATTCAGTTCTGACAAATACCGGTCGTGATTCGCTTCGAGATATTTGAGAATGGTTTCCATGTTCAACCTTGAGAGATCATCATCGATCTGATTGTTTGAGATGCTTGTGGCAAAGACGGAAGCAGATGGATCGATGCCCCACGAATATACTTAGCCGTAGTGGAAGTTGCAACCCCGAACTTTGAGCTTCGAACCTTGACTATCCCTGCAATTTTCGGTAATTTCATGTCGCCTGACCGTGAGCTGGGCCTACAACCATCGACCGTCACTAAACTCATCGGAGGAGTAACTGCTCTCAGGGCGGCGCCATCCAGCAGAGTGGATCTGATCGCAAAGAGATAGGACACAGATAAACACCGATCTTCGAACACTGATTTCCACGGTGTAAATCCTTTGTTCCAGCGTCTATTCGTGGCCGATCGGAAGAATTTGATTTTTCATGGAACCCCAACTGCTCCATTATCAAATTACAGACAAGATTATTAAAGCATTCTATACCAACGACCAGAAGACAAGAAGAATTGGATAAGAATTGATTTCCGAAGACTGACCTCACCGTGTAAATCTTTTGTTTCAGT
>CAYHSB010000127.1:0-1809 GCA_964359185.1 uncultured Chitinophagales bacterium | reverse complement strand
GGATAAGAATTGATTTCCGAAGACTGACCTCACCGTGTAAATCTTTTGTTTCAGTGTCTATCCGTGTCCCGTTCAGTATGCTTCCCGAAAAGAAAATCGCCGTTGTATTGATGCAGCTTGGCGGACCCGATTCGCTTGAAGCCGTCGAGCCATTCCTGTATAATCTCTTTCTCGATCCAGACATCTTTGACTTCCCGTTTGCGAGCATCGCTCGAGAGCCGCTCGCCCGTCTTATCTCCTCGCGACGAGCAAAGAAAGTCCAGCATCGCTACGCTGAGATTGGAGGTAAATCCCCGATCCGTGAACTCACAAATCTTCAAGCGCGTGCATTGGAGCTGGAGCTCTCCAAGTCACTCGATGCAAGGGTGTTCGTTGCGATGCGCTACTGGCATCCTCTCACAGTGGAAACTCTCGAGGAAATCGGGAAAGATAAATTCACCGAGATCATCTTGCTTCCACTCTACCCCCACTATTCTGGAACCACAAGTGGTTCGAGTCTTAATGAATGGAACAGAAGATTCCCAGCGGCAAGAATGGACGCAGTGCCTGTGAAAGTCATCAGGGATTTCCACGACCATCCTCTTTACATTGAATCCATAGTCGAAAGAATCAATCAAGCCCTGCCCCTATTCATCGAGGTAAAAGCTGAAAACATTTTCCTTCTTTTCAGTGGACACGGCGTCCCTCAGAGTATCGCTGATTCAGGTGATCCATACAAACATCAAGTGGAAGAGACCGTTAGGCTTGTGATGCAACGCGGAGGGTGGAGATCCCCACATCTTCTCTGCTGGCAGAGCAAAGTCGGATCGTCTGTCTGGCTGAAGCCATACCTGCACAAGACAATCCCTCAACTTGCCGGACAAGGAGTGAAGAACCTTTTAGTAATCCCCATCGCGTTTGTGACTGATCACATCGAAACACTCCACGAAATCAACATCGAAGCACGAGAACAGGCTGAGCGTCTTGGAATTGCCCACTTCGAGATGATGCCCGCGCTGAATGACTCCCCGACGTTCATAAGCGCATTAGCAGAACTCGTGCTGAACAACGTTTGATTTGGGATAAGGCAGGGAATGATCCGCGCAGGAAGTAAGCGGAAGCAACGGGCGTGGGTGATTGTCTCATGAGTGCAGAGCGCACAGCAAAAAGAGTTCTCGAACGTCTTCAGTCAGCAGCTGTAGTTCACGAAGAAGTTCACGTCCATTAAACAATAGATGGAAGGAGATCCCATCGTGAGACGAATATCTACTCTCTTCATCGCCTTATTCATCCTCTTGGTCAGCAGCGCAACTCTCACCAGCCAAACAGCGAGCGAACCGTATTCGATTGCGTACTACTACAAGGTGAAATGGGGCTACTTTGACGAGTTTGTTCAATTGTTCAAGAAGAATCACTATCCCATCTTGAAAGCAGAAGTCGAGCGAGGCAAGCTCCTTTCTGTCAAAGCGTACCAACCGCAGTTCCACGGCGAGGGACGGGCCGACTGGCATTTCCTCGTCGTCATCACCTACAAGAACTGGGCTGCGATAAAAGACACAACTGGTGGGAGTGCTCTGGTTACCAAACTTTATCCCGACCAAGAAAAATTTAAGAAAGAAGAACAGAGACGGTTTGAGATTCTTGACGCTCATTGGGATGTTCCATTGAATGAGCTTGATCTGGAAAAGTAGAAGTTTCGGAAACATGTCGCTCCTCTGGAGCTCCTTTATCGCTGTTCTTCCGGCTATAGACATTCGGCTCCTGCGGAGCCTTCTCTAGCAGAGGAAGCAGTTCATTCCTGTTCTAGTCAGCCCCTTAGAGGCGAGCTGT
>CAYHSB010000126.1:0-5091 GCA_964359185.1 uncultured Chitinophagales bacterium | reverse complement strand
ACACGCTGCGGCCTGAAGTTCTTCGTCGTCGGCGCGTCGAGTGGAGCGATGGGTGGCTCGGGTTCTCAAGAATTTATGGTTGAGAGTGAAACTGGAGAAGATACGGTCGTTCTCTGCGAGCACTGTGGCTATGCAGCTAACCTTGAGATCGCTGCGTCTAAGGTTTCAACGGCGAAAAGAGACGGAACGAGTGCACCACTTAAGGAGCTCCACACACCCAACATTCGCACTATCGATCAGCTTGCCGAATTCCTCAAAGTGAGGATTGATATTCTGGCGAAGTCATTGGTGTATAAGTCCGACGGTCGGCCAATTCTGATCCTTATGCTCGGTAATGACCAGCTGAATGAGTCCAAGTTGAAATCAGTACTCGGTGCCAATATTGAATCGATGGAACCGGACGAGCTTCGATCCCTCACTGGAGCCGATGCGGGGTCGATAGGCCCCATTGGCCTGAAGGGATTCAGGATCATCTCAGATGAACGACTACGAGGAGCGAACAACCTCATCAGTGGCGCCAACAAAACTGACTATCACCTCGCGAATATTGACATGGAGCGTGATGTCAATGTGGAGCGCTTCGCTGACCTCCGTCTGGTAGAAGCAGGAGAACCCTGTACGCAGTGTGATGGACCTTTGAGAATTGTTCACGCCATCGAAGTCGGACATATTTTCAAGTTAGGGACAAAATATGCTGAGAGTCTAAATGCAAGATTCCTCGACGAAAACGGAAAAGAACAGCCAATCATCATGGGAAGCTATGGAATCGGTATTGAGAGAATCATCGCCTCGTCTATCGAACAGAACCATGATGAGGCTGGAATCATCTGGGATAAGGCGATATCTCCCTATGCAGTCCACCTGATTGCGGTGAATACAAATAATGAACAAGTTATGACTGCTTCCGAGAATCTGTATGAAGAACTCGAGAAGGCCGGGATCGAGACTCTCTACGATGACCGCCTCAATGTCACTCCGGGCTTCAAGTTCAACGATGCAGATCTTCTCGGTATGCCACTCCAGCTCATTGTCGGTGAGAAGAATCTGAGCAGCGGAAATGTTGAGCTGAAGGAGAGAAAAACAAGCAAGCGAACCATCCTCAAGAGGCAAGAGGTGGTCCAAAAAATCCAACACTTGCTAGCTTCGTAACTCGCTTTTTACACGCTGTCTGTCATGCCACAGTTTGTTCACCTTCACAACCATTCCCACTACAGTCTCCTCGATGGTGCATGTACTATCGATGCGTTGGTCAATGCTGCGGTGGAGAATAACATGCCGGCTCTAGCTCTTACCGACCACGGTGTGATGTTCGGAGCTCTCGAGTTTTACAGGAAGGCAAAGAAGGCGGGCATCAAACCGATTATCGGGACGGAGGCGTATGTCATCACGTACGGAAGCAGATTCGAGAAGCTCACTCCTATTCAGAGCAAAGCTGACGGAAAAGGCCGTGGTATTCATCATCACATTATTCTGCTTGCAAAAGACTACGTTGGGTACAGAAATCTCATAAAGCTTGTAACCTTTGGGCATACTGAGGGATTTTACTATAAACCTCGTATCGATCTGGATCTCCTCCGCCAGTACCGAGAAGGTCTCATTGCTCTTTCTGCCTGTGCGAGCGGCGTTGTCTCCGCACATCTTGTTGAGGGAAATCTTGAACAAGCAAGGAGTGCGGCGTCTGTTTACAAAGAGATTTTCAAGGATGACTTTTATCTTGAAATCCAAAATCATCAGATGGCGAAGGAAAAGCCCATTCTCGAGGGGATGCCGAAGATTGCTTCTGAACTCGGGATCAAATTAGTTGGCACGAACGACATTCACTACATACGCAGAGAGCACGCGCTAGCGCACAACATCCTTCTTCTGATTCCTGAAGCCACCATAGGGAATCCTCCAGACTACACGAAGCTGCGGTACGAGGCAGATCAGTTCTACTTCAAGAGCGCAAACGAAATGGCTCAGGCGTTTAGAGATTTCCCGGGCGCTGTCGAGACTACCCTGGAGGTACTAGAGAAATGTAACCTTGAGCTTCAGGTACGCGAGAACCATATGCCAAACTTCCCTCTTCCAGAGGGTGCTTTGGTAAATAACTTGGACGAATACCTCGAACTTATTGCGAAACAAGGGCTTCAGAAGCGCTACAAGGCCATTACGGATGAAATCTCTGCCCGCTTGGGGGAAGAACTGGCCGTCATAACGAAAATGGGCTATTCGGGCTATTTTTTGATTGTCCAAGATTTTATCAATCAAGCGAGAGGGATGGGCGTACGAGTGGGTCCTGGTCGAGGGAGCGCCGCAGGGAGTTTGGTCTCCTACGCCCTAGGAATAACCGACGTCGACCCATTGGAGTATGGGTTACTCTTCGAAAGGTTTTTGAATCCGGACCGTGTGACTATGCCTGACATCGATGTGGATTTTTCGGATGACAAACGCGATCTGGTGATCGATTACGTTCGAAAAAAGTATGGAGCGGATTCAGTTTCTCAGATCATCACTTTTGGGACGCTGCTCTCCCGTGCAGTTCTCAAGGATGTCGGACGAGTTCTTGGCGTTTCTCTCGGCACCATCGAATCGATAACGAAACAGATTCCTGTGTCTCAAGGCAAAGTGACGCCACTTGCCGAAGCTCTCGAAACGGTGCCGGAACTGAAATGGGTGAGAGACACAAAGGATGAAAAGATTCGACAACTCATCGAAGTCTCACTTATTCTCGAAGGATTAAGTCGGAACGCCTCAACACACGCAGCTGGGATCGTGATCGCTCCGGGTCCAATCACAGACTATGTCCCCTTGTACAAGACGCCTCAAACCGAGCCCATGACGCAGTACAACATGAAGGATATAGAAGAGGCTGGCTTGCTCAAGATGGATATTCTTGGTTTGAAGACCCTCAATGTTTTCGACCGTGCACTCTTGCTAATCAAGCAGAACAGAGGTGTGGAAATCGATCTCAATGAGATACCGTTGGATGATACGAAGACATTTGAGCTATTCTCGCGTGGGCAAACGGTCGGCGTTTTTCAGTTTGAGAGTTCGGGTATGCAGGAGTATCTCAGGAAGCTTCAGCCGAACTGTATCAGTGATCTTGTCGCAATGAATGCGTTGTATCGGCCAGGGCCAATGGAGATGATCAATGATTTCATTTCGCGAAAACACGGAAAGCAGCGAATCGACTACCTCCACCCATCGCTTGAAGCTATCTTGCGTGAGACCTATGGTATCATTGTGTATCAGGAACAGGTCATCAAGATCGCCAGTGAGACCGCGGGCTTTACTCTTGCTCGAGCCGACGTCATGCGTCGAGCGATGGGGAAGAAAGATAAGTTGTTGATGGCGAACCTGAAAAAGGAATTTGTCGCAGGAGCAACTCAGAAAGGAATCCACCGGAAGCTTGCCGCGGACATTTTTGACTTGATTGAGAAGTTTGCATCTTATGGCTTCAACAAGTCTCATAGCGTGGCTTACTCTATCATTGCATACCAAACAGCCTATCTGAAGGCACAGTATCCCGCCGAATTCATGGCAGCAATCCTTACGAGCGAAATTGGCAATACAGACAAGATCGTCCTCTTCATTAACGATTGCAGGAAAAACGGCATCAATGTTCTTCCACCGGATGTCAACGAGGGCGAATCGACTTTCGTCGTCACTCGGGACGGGATTCGATTTGGGTTGAGCGCCGTCAAGAACGTAGGCGAAAGTGCTGTTGAGTCAATTGTCGCGGAGCGATTGAAGCGAGGACAATATGAGAACATGTTCGATTTCTGCCGTCGCGTGGATCTCCGCATCGTAAATCGCAAGACCATTGAGAGTTTGATACAAGCCGGTGCCTTCGATACCTTGAATAGGAATCGGGCGCAGCTGTTCGATGGGCTTGAGAAGGCATTGAACTACGCTCAGAACTATCAGGCTCACGCCATTCGGGGCCAGTCCAGCCTCTTTGATTTCACAGCTCAGAAACTCTCACCGATGACCCCGTCACTGCCAGAAGTTCAGGAGTGGCCTGAACCCGAAAAACTTGATCGTGAGAAAGCCATGCTGGGGTTCTACGTCTCGGGTCATCCGCTGCTGAAGTTCGAGGAGGAGGTGAATGTTTTCTCAACCGCAAAGTTTGGGCAGCCCGAGGCCATCAAGCCCGGATCTGTCGTGAGGACATGCGGAATTGTGACAAACGTGAAAAAGAAAATTGACAAGAAGGGGAACATGATGGCCTTCGTCACCATGGAGGATTTTACTGGACGCGGAGAGTGCATCGTCTTCTCGGAGCCATACCGGCAGTATGAGCGCTACCTCCATCAAGACTCGATGATCATGGTGATGGGCAAGGGCGAGGCAGGTGGAACTTCGCTGCGGATCCTTGTGCAAGAAGTATATCCAATGGAAAAGGTACGAGAGAAATTCACCAAGAACATCGTTGTGTCATTTCGTATCGCTGATGTGGAGGAAAATACCATCCTTGAGCTACGCAAACTGATGGAGAAACACCGTGGGAACTGCTCGTGTTATTTCAGCGTTCTCGGTGCAGAAAAGGCTGGTGCGACGCTGTTCTCCGCCAAGAAATTCGTTGTTGAGCCGTCCGAAGAATTTATGTCTGAGCTCCAACGGCTCCTCGGTCCAAATTGTGTTAAAATCGCTGGCTGATTATCATTACTTTCCATTGAGGCAGAAATGAAACCAATCGAACTTACTGACAATAGCTTTGACACCGAAGTATTGGAATCCCCCTTGCCTGTGCTCATCGACTTCTGGGCGATTTGGTGCGGCCCCTGCCGAATGGTCTCTCCCATCGTTGAGGAGTTGGCAGGTGAATACAACGGGAAGCTAAAAGTCGCGAAGTTGGACGTGGACTCGAACCAAGCAATTGCGATGCGATATGGAATACGGAGCATTCCAACACTCCTTCTCTTCAAGAATGGAGCAGTCGTTGAGCAAATCATCGGCGCTGTTCCGAAGCGAGTAATCGTCGATAAGCTCTCGCGGCATCTCTCCTGAACGTTGCCCTCTCGCTGACGCCGTCCAGAAGGAAGAGGACAAGTCAGCCTGTGCCGCAGGGATGCTGACTGTCTAAAACCGGATCTGTCATTCCGAATC
>CAYHSB010000125.1:0-5176 GCA_964359185.1 uncultured Chitinophagales bacterium | reverse complement strand
ATGTTCACGCGATTTGTCCAGGGAAAGTTCAAGCCCGGTAAGCTCGGTGAAGTAAAACGTTTCTACAGCGAAGAAGTCCTGCCGGCATTGCAGCAAAGCCAAGGTTGCCTCTACGCTTGTCTCATTGCGAGTGTGGAGGACCCGAGCGAATTCATTTCTTTTACATTATGGGATACACAGGCGAACGCTCAGGCGTATGAACAAGGCGGGACGTATGCTCTTCTCTTGAACAAGGCCAGAGACATTCTCGTGGATTCTACCGAATGGAAAGTTCAACTCACAAGGGAATTGAAACTCGAATACACACCAGTCCAGGAGGAGCCGGTTGTGCGATCATACCGCACGACAACAACTCCCGAGCCCCATGAACTTGCTGAAGTCATCAGAGGCCCGATGTACGTGAGGCTTCTCTCTCTGAAAATCGAGCCTGAAAGATTAAGTGAATTCAGACAAATCTATGAAAACGAAATCGTTCCAACACTGCGCAACGTGAGCGGCTGTCGCTACGCTTTCCTCGTCGATAGCCCGGAAGAGAGTGAGGTAATCTCTATCACAATCTGGGACGGCAAGGAACATGCAGACGCTTACGAGAAAAGTGGCATCTTCGAAGGTCTTGTCGAGAAGGTCCGGCACACTTTTTCCCACGTCTATCAGTGGAAAATGAAGCTAACGGAAGAAGCTCAGGCTGCCACTGTGACTTCTGAGGATTTGACTGTCAAACCTTATCAGGTCATTACAGGGAAGCAGCTTAAGTAAGAACCAGAAGGATTCAGACTCAAATACTTGGTGAAGAATCTCTGAGGATAAACCCTGTCCCTTTTTTAGACGTCTTCATTTTCAGAGCTTCCCTCATCTCGGCGGCCTCCATGAAACGTATTCGTCTTCTCATATGCCTTGTTGCTCCTCTATGGTACGTTCCGCCTTTAGCGTCGGCACATGACTTTTTCCTCTTTCCATCCGGTTTTCTTCTTAACGCTGGAGATTCGATCAAGATTTTTGTTCATGTAAGCGATACCTTTCCGGGTATTCCCCAGAACTGGAATCCTGAGCAAGTCGTTCGGTTTGTCCACGTGACTCGTTTTGGAATGAGAGACTTGACCAACATCGCCCCCCAAGATAGTCCTCGTGCAGTTGCTGTCGCGCTGCGCGACACCGGAACGCATCTTTTTGTTCTTAGCTGGAAAGCACGACTCATCGAATTGAAACCTGATCTTTTCACGCAGTATCTTCAATCCGAAGGCCTTGATAATATCATTGAGCTGCGAAAGCAGCGGGGCGAAAGCGACAAACCAGGACGTGAGCGATATTCTCGCTACGTCAAGACTCTCGTGCAGGTTGGGAACAGAGCCATTGACTCAGTTGACAGAGTCCTACAACAGAAGATTGAAATTGTTCCGCGGCAAAATCCGTACAAGCTGGCAATTGGAGATTCATTTGTTGTAGTAGTCCTCTTTGACGGCAAGCCTCTCCAGGATGCACTTGTCTCGGGGATCTATGCCGGCTTCACAAACAAACCCGATACCTACGTGCAGAGTGTGAGAACCGACAACCATGGAACTGCTGTCTTCCGGCTCACGAACAAAGGTCCATGGTTAGTGCGGGTTGTCCACATGGTGCCCCTCGTGAATTCTCCTGAGGCAGATTGGGAGAGCTTCTGGGCTTCTCTGACGTTTGAAGTGAGATAGCTCCTTCAACGGTGGGATCGTCGAGGTCTCTCGACCTCGACACGCTCCAGTGATGGTAGTTCCTTCAAGGTCAGAAGACCTTGAGGATCAAAGTTTGTTGTCTCAACAATAGAATCCTACTTTAATCGTGGTGGAGAGATGAACACTGTCTTACATTTTTCTTCTCGCCGTCGATTTCTCGGTGGTGGCTTCCTTGGATTACTTGGACTCATCATCGATAAGGAAAAGGTCTTCTCGATGCATGGATTCACGCACGCGCGCGAGAATCCTTGGCTCTTTTTCTCGGAGGAGGACCTCCCCCGAATCCGTGAGAACTCTCGGCTGCCTCTCTTCAAAGACCTCTGGGGATCTCTTCTGAATGCCGACCTCGTTGCCGATGCAAAGTTCCTGAAAGAGGAACTCGATATCCATAATCATGTCGCCCATCTCCTCCGGGCGGACGAGATTCTCAAGCGCTCTGCGTTCGTTGCGCTTGTCGACGAGAACAAGCAGCATGAGGATCTCGCAAGACTAGCGATCGAGAAAATTCTCTCCTTCAATGAATGGGATTATTTCCTCGAGGGTGGAAAGGACACGATCGGACTTCAGCGGGCACCTGAGACAACAATGGCTATGAGCTTGGCGTATGACTGGCTCTTCGATCGTCTCTCCTCCGCGGACAGAGGGGCAATCCTTGATGCAATCGCAAAGAAGGGCGTCCCGCCTTGTTATTTGACCCTCTATGGAATGAAGTATCCAGAGAAAGTGAAGGGATGGGGATTCAACCCCAGCTCGACCTACAAACTCCGCTTCGATTTGAGCCGATGGCCCATCATCCTTGACAAAACGAACCTGAAGATGATTCCGATTGCTGGATTGACAATCGGATCTGTGTTGTTGTACGACCATCATCCTGAGGCACCGAAGTGGCTAGCTCTCGCACGTGAGAGCATGGAGAGTTTTGCCTCACTTTACGGCAAGGATGGGAGCTACCTCGAAGGTATTTCCTACTGGTACTACACTACGCAGCACTACGCAATGTCGATTGATGTCCTCAAGCGATTGCGCGATGTTGATCTAAGGGAGCTCATCAACTTCCCCGGGACCATGCGGTTCGCACTCCAAATGGGAATGCCATCACGGAATTATCAGGACGATGTGGTGAACTTCAGCGATGCAGCTGCTTCTCCAGATGTGTCGGTGGGGTTTTGGGTTGCAAGAGCATTCAAAGACGCTTTGGCTCAGTACACTGCCGAATCTCTTGGCGCCAAGAGAAATCTGTTTGCTCTGATTTGGTGTGACCGTTCAATTGAAGCGAAATCACCCTCAGCCGACTTGAAGGATGTGAAATTTGAGAATGAGTGGATCGTCTCTCGGAGTGGCTGGGGAGTCGACGACACCGTCGTTGCAATGAGGAGCGGAGGTCCGGCAAACCACGAACACGCGGATCGGAACAGCGTCGTCGTGAAAGCGTATGGAGAGCGGTTGTTGCATGACCCGTATGGTGCTGCCTACCCTTACACAGAGAAGCATTGGCTGCTGAGGTTGACTGAGGCGCATACCGCTGTGCTCGTTGATGGAAAGGGCCATCAGTACCACGACGGGAGGGAAGGAACGAATCCATCAAAGGCTGAGGCTCACGTTGTTCAGTACGATCCGGGCGAGAAGATGACTGTTTTCACAAGCGACGCGACACCAGCGTATAAGCTCGTGAACGGGGACATCAAGAAGGTTCGGAGGACTGTGGCATTCGTGAAGCCTGACGTTGTCATCTTCGTCGATGAGTTTGAAAAGGAAAGCACCCCTTCATCGTTTCAAGCTCGCTTCCAGGCGTTCAACTCAGATGGCAAGGCGAGGCTTGTTGTTGATGGGGACAATAAGTCGTTTGAGATCATCCGTCCGTTATCAAAACTCTCTGCTTGGGTAGTCAGTGATTCCAGATTTCAGATCACGCAGGGCGTACTCGAGGTTCCCGCAGATAAAGGAATTTTTCCCTATATTGAGACATCCACTGACCTCGTGAAGACGTGCACCCTCATAACGATATGCCTGCTGAATCCCATACCGGTGACCGAAGACCCAAAGGTCGACGTCCTCAAGACAGATGGAGGGTATAGAATCCATTTCAAGACTCATAAGAATCAAGGAACGATAGAGGTAAAGCTGGAGAAGGAATATCCCACGGTTGATCTACAGGAATAGTATTACCAAAGAACCCTGTCGATAATTGAGTGAATGCGACCTCCTCGTTGTATCCAATCAATTTTTCGGAAGGTGACAAAGATTCCTCGCTCATTTAGTGATTAAACTCAAGCTCAGGAGACAAAAGAGCCATCCGTACTGCTGGACAACCTCATTTAAGTCCCCTTTCCGATATGAAATGGAGATATACAATGAAACCTCTACGCTTCTTTGTCTCGCTCCTCTCGTTTGTCCTTCCGCTTGTTCTGTGGGCACAAGAGGTTCCACTGTTCACAAGCGACTTTCCGCCTGAGGAATTCGCTCAACGCCGTATGAAGGTCTATGAGGGGATTGGAGAAAATGCGATTGCCCTCGTGCAAGGAGCTCCCAGTCCTGTCGGGTACGTACGCTTCAGACAGTCGAACGAATTCTACTATCTCTGCGGGGTTGAAGTGCCGCATGCTTATCTTCTGCTGGATGGCTCATCACGTCGAACGGCGCTTTATCTCCCTCATCGGAATGAAGGTCGAGAGCGTTCAGAAGGCAAATCTCTTTCTGCTGAGGATGTGGAAGAAGTGAAACAATTAACTGGAGTCGGTGCAGTGTTCGGAACGGATTTGCTCGGTGACCATTTATCACGATTTGCTCGGTCTGCAACTGTTCAATCAGTGTACACACTCTTTAGCCCGGCGGAGGGATTTGCCACGAGCCGCGACCTTGCACTTCGTGCGATTGCAGATATCGCCTCGGATCCCTGGGATGGTCGACCTTCGCGCGAAGGGCATTTCGTTAGGTTGCTTCGGGAACGTTTTCCAGTCCTGGAAGTCCGTGATCTCACTCCTGTTTTGGACAACCTGCGGTTGATCAAGAGTCCAAGGGAGATTGCGTTGATCAAGAAAGCGACGAGACTCTCCGGGTTAGCGCTAATGGAAGGAATGCGTTCGACCGTGCCGGGAATGATGGAATACGAACTCGATGGAATGGCAAAGTTCATTTACTATCGCAATGGTGCGCAAGGCGAAGCGTATTACTCTCTCATCGCCAGCGGCACAAATGCCTGGTATCCTCATTACAACGCAGGGAAGAAAAGAATGCAGGATGGAGAACTCGTGCTGATGGATTTTGCTCCGGATTACGGTTACTATATGAGTGATGTGACTCGGATGTGGCCTGTGAATGGGAAGTTCAGTAGCTGGCAACGTGAATTGTATGGCTTTTATCTGGCGTGCTACAAAGCGATCCTGGAGGCAATTCGTCCTGCGGTGACCGCGGCTGTAATCAAGCAGGAAGCGGTGAATGACATGGAAAACATCCTTGCCAACGCGAAATTC
>CAYHSB010000124.1:0-5325 GCA_964359185.1 uncultured Chitinophagales bacterium | reverse complement strand
GAGTCAATTTCCGCTAGACTGGTGCGTTTTCAAGGGAAAGCCCAAATCCAAAGCCCCAAACCCCAAACCTCTGCGCCACGGGCGCATCCGCTCTACGAGTCTATCGACTCCCTACGGGGTCGTAGATCGAAGAGTCGGTGACCTGCGGCGGAAAGTCCCTGATCACAGATTCTCTCGTGCCTCAAATCATTTGTCGAATCATCGAAATCTGCATATTCAAGTTTTTCAGGGACAAGCCTCACTATCTCTTGCTCCATCGATCAAAAGACGAGAAGGTCTATCCAGGCATCTGGCAGCTAATGAGCGGCACTATTGAAAAGAATGAAGAGGGCGTTGAGGCTGCCTTAAGGGAATTCAAAGAAGAAACCGGCTTGAATGTGAGTAGGTTCTGGGTTGTCCCCTACGTGAATTCCTTCTACGATCCAGACCACGATGCCGTGAACCTCAGCCCGCTCTTTGCTGCACAGGTGGAAGAAGGAAGCGTGCCCCGTCTTTCCTCCGAACACTCAGAACATGCCTGGTTCTTATATGAAGAGGCGCTGAGAAAACTTGTGTGGCCGGGACAACGGGCAGGATTGAAAGTCGTTCACGAGTACATTATCAGTGGTGAAAAAGCTGCAAAACTCCTTGAAATGAGATTCAACTCTAATTCACAAGCTCACGAATGATTTTCGATTTACCATGAGTTTGCTCGTCGTTGGCTCAGTTGCACTCGATACGATCGACACCCCGCTCGGTCATGCCGAGGATGCTCTAGGCGGTTCGGCGGTGTATGTTGCTGTTGCTGGGAGCTACTTTGCTTCTCCTGTTCGAATGGTAGGGGTCGTCGGGGGCGATTTTCCGGTCGAAGCCATTGAATTCTTGCGCGGTAGGTCCATCGACCTTGAGGGCTTAGAAATCATCCGGGACGGAAAGACTTTTCGCTGGGGGGGTCGGTATCACACTGATTTGAATGTCCGCGACACACTCTACACACAGTTGAATGTCTTCGAGAATTTCGATCCCAAAATCCCGCCTTCGTACAGGCATAGCGAATACGTTTGCCTCGGAAACATTGACCCTGTCCTCCAGCAGAAAGTGCTGCAGCAGGTTGAAGCGCCCAAGCTTGTTGTCTGCGACACGATGAACTTTTGGATCGAGCGAAAATACAAGGAGCTCCTTCGGACCCTCAGGTTAACACATGTACTCATTGTGAATGATGAGGAAGCACGCGCGATCGCTCGTGAGTCAAATCTCATCAAAGCAGCGAGGGATATCTTGAACATGGGACCACGTGCTGTTGTGGTCAAGAAAGGCGAACACGGTGCTCTCCTGGTGACGAAGACTATCGTCTTCTACACTCCTGCCTACCCACTCCAAGAAGTCTATGATCCGACGGGAGCAGGTGATGCGTTCGCGGGAGGCTTTGTTGGTTATCTTGCAAAAACCGATGACCGGTCTGACGAGAATTTGAAGCGCGCTGTCGTGTATGGAAGTGTTCTTGCCTCTTTCTGCGTTGAGGAGTTTAGCATCGGTGGCCTCAAGGCTCTGACCGAAGGTCAAGTAACCAAGCGGGTCAACGAATTTCGGGATCTCTCACACTTCGATGGCTCATAGCTCATCCATGAAATCGATTGAGTGGACGGGCGAGAGGGTTCGCCTCATTGACCAGACGAGACTCCCACTCCAGGAGGTCTATCTCGAGACCACCGATTATCGTGAGATTGCGGATGCCATCAAACAGCTAAAGATCAGGGGTGCACCGGCGATTGGAATTGCTGCCGCTTTCGGCTTCGCTCTGGGTGCATGTGAGTTCAAAGGAGATGCAGGCCTAGAGTTTCGTCGTCATCTCGAAGATGTCGTTGAAGCGCTGTCAAGGACCCGGCCAACTGCGGTGAATCTTTCTTGGGCCTTGGAGAGGATGAAAGGCTTCATGCAAGCGAACGGTGGCCGGAGTGTTGAAGAGTTGAAAAGGCTGCTCCTCGATGAGGCCAAGAAAATTCTCGCAGAGGATATCGAGACCTGCAGGAGAATCGGACAGAACGGTGCCGAACTTGTTCCAGAGCGAGCGGGCATTCTTACTCACTGCAACACTGGTGCCCTTGCGACAGGCGATTATGGAACGGCACAAAGTATCATTGTCACTGCGCATGAAAGAGGAAAGCAAATCCGAGTGTTTGTCGACGAGACTCGGCCGTTGCTCCAGGGTGCCCGGCTCACGACCTGGGAATTGATGAGGCTGAATATCGAGACCACACTCATCATTGATAACACCGCAGCGTTCGTCATGAAGCAGGGATGGATCGACCTTGTCATCGTGGGTGCAGACCGGATTGCGAGTAACGGAGACGTAGCCAACAAAATTGGAACCTATAACCTCGCCGTGCTTGCGGAGAAACATCGAATTCCCTTTTATGTTGCCGCTCCGGTGTCTTCGATAGATTTCCAACTCTCTTCGGGTGAGGCGATTCCTATTGAGGAAAGAGACCCAGCTGAAGTCACAGAAGGCTTTGGAAAACGCATTGCCCCCCTCAATGTGCGTGTCTACTCTCCGGCGTTTGATGTCACTCCGCACGAATTGGTGAGTGCCATTGTCACTGAGGAAGGCATCTGTCGTTCACCTTACAATGAGACTATTCCGAGGTTGCAGCACTCAGCGAGGGACTGACGCAGTGAAGGTGCTAGCATGATCGTCAAGACAGAGGCTATTGTACTAAGGTCGAGGCGTTACCGTGAGACGAGCAAGCTCGTCACCTTTTACTCGCGGAAGTTTGGGAAGCTCACGGGGGTCGCCAAAGGCGCACGTGAGACTAGAAGCAAATTCGGTGGGGCGCTCGAACCGATGACCTACGTCTCCTTAGTCCTCTACAAGAAAGAGCATCGTGACCTCCATCTGATCTCAGGAGGCGAGATCGTAAAACTGTTTCCACGACTTCAGTCCAATCTCGAGAAAATCACGGCTGGACTCTCGGTGGTTGAACTTGTGGATGCAGCGATGCGGAACGAAGAACCTGGCGAGATAGTCTTTTGTCTCGTCGTTGAGGTTCTCACTGAGATTGATCATGCAACCAAGAACCTGCAAAATGTGTTATATTACTTCAGATTGCACCTCCTGGATCTGATGGGGTATAAGCCAAATTTTCTGACCTGCGTCAGGTGCAGGAAAAAATTGGCCAGGGGTGTGTCCGACGAGAGACCAGTCTACTTTGATGCACAAGGGGGCGGGATTGTCTGCGAGAATTGCTCACGGATGTTCCCTAAGCGCTTGAGACTATCCTTGAGGACGATTAGAATTTTCCAAGATCTCATGAAGGTACCCTTATCAGAAGTGTCAACGATTGAAGTTCCAGAGGTGTCAAAGAAAGAGATTGACGAAACCCTCAGAATCTATATGAGATACCACCTGGCGGGAGCTGAAAGACTAAAGTCCGAAGCGGTCATGAAAAGAGTTGCGGTTTGAAATCCACGATCTTTAAAACATTTGAAAATTAACAGATTTTTTAGTATTTTTGGTTAGTCTTACCGATATAATCGACCAACAGTTCGGTGAAAGTGAAACAAAGTCTGTTGAATCCCAGTATAAGCCACACAGAAAAACAAATCTGTACCTGAGTGAAAGAAATATTCAAGCCTACGGCTTGCCGTGGGCAAGGGAGGGGAAAAAGTATGAACAAGAAGTCTGTCATTGCGGCAGTTCTTTTGATAAGCATCGGGATTATCTTCGGTGCGATCCTCGTCTCCAGCTTCAAGAGTGTTGACTTAGGCATCGCTGGTAACCGAGAGCAAGTCAGGCTGGATACACAGAGTGGATCGACAAAACACTCTCCCGATCTCAAGGCTACGAGCGATGCGTTTGTGTCTATCGCTAAGCAGGTAACTCCAACCGTCGTAAGCATTAATGTGACCACGAAAGCGAAGGAAGGAAGCAAGGACTTTCAGGACTTCTTCCATTTCTTTGGACCGGAATTCAAATTCAAGTTTCCTGAACCCGGTCCACAGCAGGGCGCTGGTTCGGGCGTGATCATCACACCAAGCGGCTACCTCCTAACGAACAATCATGTTGTCGAAAACGCTGAGAAGAACAGCATTCAGGTAACTTTGTCTGACTCGCGAAGATTCGAAGCCAAGTTGGTTGGCACTGATCCCACAACGGATCTTGCAGTGTTGAAAATTGATGCAAAGGATCTTCCATCGGCAGCCCTTGGAAACTCTGACGATCTCCAGGTCGGTCAATGGGTATTGGCGATTGGTAATCCATTTGGTCTGAATTCCACAGTGACCGCGGGTATCGTCAGCTACGTCGGCAGAGGGGACAGGGGGGAAATCAACCTGAAGAGGGATCCATATGGGATCGAGAATTTCATTCAGACCGACGCGGCGATCAATCCTGGGAATAGCGGCGGAGCCCTAGTGAATCTGAACGGAGAAGTAATCGGGATCAACACGGCGATTGCCACGCGCACAGGAGGATACGAAGGCTATGGATTCGCCATCCCAATCAATCTTGCAAAGACCGTGGCGGAAGATCTCATCAACACAGGAAAGGTTCGTCGTGGCTATCTCGGGATTCAGATAGAGACGGTGAACGCGGCAATGGCAAAGGCCAACGGTCTTGAAAAAGCACAAGGTGTTATTGTCCAGAAGCTGCAAGAGGGGAGCGCTGCTGGTGCCGTAGGTGTTAAAGAAGGGGATATTATCCTCGCCATCGATGGTAAGGAAGTAAATCAAGCGAACGAACTCCAAACTATCATTGCGCGCAAACATCCCGGCGATATCGTGACACTCACACTGTATCAAGATGGAAAGAGGTTCGAGAAGAAGGTCACGTTGAAAGAACGCAATGGAAAAGAGGAAGTCATAGCGGCAACTGACGAACCTACTGACGAGTCATCCGAGGAGGCAACTACCTCTAAGACGGTAAACCTTGAAAGCCTCGGTCTCAAGGTAAAGAATCTTAGTGCTGACGTTAAGCAGAAAGCAAAGGTTGATAACGGTGTCATGATCGCGGAAGTGAAACCGGGTGGCGAGGCATTTAACAGCGGTCTAAGATCCAATTATGTGATCGTCGAGGCTGATAGGAAGAAATTGTCCTCAGTGAACGACTTCAAAAGGGTGGTCGAGAATCACAAGCCAGGCGACGCAATCATGTTGCGTGTCAAAGATCAGCAGGGCAACGCACGATTTGTTGCTCTTCAAATCCCTAAAGAACCAGGATAACATCGACGGTTGAACCTCTGAGATAAAGGACGTTCCCCTCCATTTGCCGGAGCCGGGGACGTTTTTTATATGAATAACTGATGTTACGCAGATGTGGCTGAAGCCAAGAAAACTTGTCGTGAACCTTGT
>CAYHSB010000123.1:0-5333 GCA_964359185.1 uncultured Chitinophagales bacterium | reverse complement strand
AATGGGATTTCAAAGAAAACCTCAGCAATACCGACATCTGGCTAGTCAGCACGACTGGTGGGGAGCCGCTGAAGCTTACGAACGGACCGAAACGCGACTTTCATCCCCGTTGGTCGCCAGACGGTTCATTAATTGCATTTCTCTCAGACCGCCCTGACCGAGGTTCCTCAGAGGGCAGTGGCGATGACAGAAAAGAAAAAGCTCAGGTTTACCTCATCAATCCCAGCGGTGGAGAAGCTTGGAGGCTGAGCGACTCGAAAACGGCAATCAGTTCCTTTGAGTGGTCGACCGATGGAAAGAGGATCGCTTATCTCGCCTCAGACACGTTGAGTGCTCAGGATGAGAAAGACCAGAAAGAGAAGAATGATGCGAAAGTGGTAGATGAGAAGTTTCAAATGTCTCACATTTGGGTCATCGATGTGAATTCGAAAAAAGTCAATCGAAGGACAGGCGGAAGCTTTAGCGTTGATAACCTTTCCTGGTCTCCTGATAGCAAATGGCTGACATTTTCTGCGCGGCCGACTCCGAAGGTGCCTGACAATTTCAAGACCGACGTCTATGTAGTGTCTGCTGACAGTGGCGATGCGAAGAAGATCGTCGATCGCCCCGGACCCGACAGCAACCCGCGTTTCTCCCCAGACGGACGCATGATAGCCTTCACTTCGATGGATGGGAAGCCGGACGACTGGATCGCGAATACGAACCTCTGCCTCGTCCCTGCTTCGGGAGGGGCCATCACCAACCTTTCGAAATCTTTTGATGAGAACGTGGGAACGTTCAAATGGTCGCCGGATGGGAAGACGATATATTTTCAATCCACCATGAAAACGGCTGGCCATCTCTTTGCATTGTCAGTCGATAGCAAACAAGTTCGGCAAATGACATCTGGTGAAGATTCCTACGGACCCTTCAGTTTTTCGAGTGACTTCAAGAAGACGGTCTTCCTGAAACAGAACCCGAGTACCCCTCCGGATCTTCATATCGCTGATCTGACCTCAATGACCCCAACAAAGCTCACGTCGCTGAATCCTCAACTCAAAGACATCAGTCTTGCAACAGGGGAGGTTTTGCGTTGGAAGGGGACAGACGGGATGGAGATTGAGGGAGTCTTGATAAAACCGGTGGGTTATGAAAAAGGCAAGAAGTATCCCTTGCTCGTCAACGTTCACGGAGGACCCGCTGGAATCCACACCCGAAATTTTGCCCTCGACTACGTATATCCATCTCATGTTTTTGCCGGGGAAGGCTATGCAGTTCTCAAATCAAACCCAAGGGGAAGCGGTGGATACGGCGAGAAATTCCGCAAGGCGAATGTCCGTGATTGGGGTGAAGGGGATTACAACGACATCATGGCTGGCGTGGATTACCTCATCAAGGAAGGCATTGCTGACGAAAACAAGTTAGGGATCATGGGCTGGAGCTATGGCGGATACATGACGTCCAGGGTCATCACGAAGACGCACCGTTTCAAAGCTGCATCGGTTGGTGCTGCTGTAACGAACGGTATAAGCTTTGCAGGACAAACTGACATCCCTGAATTCATGGCATATTATTTTGGTGCTTGGCCATGGGAAGATCTCACAGTCTATGTGGATCACTTTGCGATGTTCCATGCCAAGGGAGTCACAACTCCAACAATCATCCAGCACGGTGAAGCTGATCTCCGAGTTCCACTTCCTCAGGGGCAGGAGCTATATCTCGCGCTAAAGAAACAGAATGTGCCTGTGGAATTCGTCACGTATCCGCGAGAGCCGCATGGTCTTCAAGAGCCCAAGCATCTCAAAGACGCCATGACGAGAAATCTCAAGTGGTTCAACAAATGGATTCTTGGCAAGGAGGTCAAGACCGCGAGCAAAGCTTCAGAGTAACAAACCCACGCACGGAAGAGATAAAATGAAATCTCGATTCAAGGTACTCTCTATCTTGTGTATGCTTTTCTTTGTTTCGCTTCAGGGATACTCGCAGTCACTGGAGGAACGAAAAGCGTTAGAGCTCATCACTCCTGAGCTTATTCATTCTCACATTACCTTCCTTTCGGATGACTTGCTTGAAGGGAGAGGGCCGGCAACCCGCGGGGATCGTCTTGCTCAGATGTATATCGCAACACAATATGCCCTCCTCGGACTCCAACCCGGGAGCTTGGATGGCACTTATTTCCAGAAGGTTCCGATCCTCGGAATGAAGCCCGACCCTGCCATGGTCCTCCGAGCTCGGAGAAGCGAGAAAACTGATCAGTTCAAGTTCTATGATGAGTTCGTTGTTTTCAGCGGGCTTCAGGAGCCTAGGGTGGAGGTTGCTGACGTTGAGGTCGTCTTCGTTGGATACGGAATCGTGGCTCCCGAGCAGAAGTGGGATGACTTTAAGAATACGGATGTCAAAGGAAAAATTCTCTTAATGATGAACAACGACCCCGCCACCGATGATCCAAAATTCTTTGGCGGAAAAGCCCGCACCTACTATGGTCGATGGACGTACAAGTATGAGATTGCGGCAAAGAAGGGAGCCGCTGGTGCACTAATTATCCACACATCCGAATCCGCTGGATACCCCTGGAAAGTCGTCCAAAGTTCCTGGTCTCACGAACGGTTTTCTCTTGCTGATTCACCAGAGCCGCCGCTGAAGATGAAAGGTTGGATGACGGAGGATGCCGCACGCAGGCTCGTCAGTCTCGCCGGCAAGGATCTCGATGCGCTTCGAAAATCCGCAGAGTCAAGGAAATTCAGGCCAGTGCCGCTCGCTGTGGCATTGTCGGATACGATCGTTAATACTATGCGGCGTCTTGAGACAGCGAATGTTCTCGGTCTGCTGCGGGGCAGCGATCCAGAAAAGCGGAGGGAGGTTGTTGTTTACACGGCTCACCATGACCACTTTGGCATTGGAACGCCGATCAAAGGAGATTCGATCTACAATGGAGCGCTGGACAACGCATCAGGGACTAGCCTCCTTCTCGCGGTCGCAACAGGATTTGCAGAAGGGACTCCAAAGCCAAAGCGTTCTGTTCTCTTTGCCGCAGTGGCGGCGGAGGAGCAGGGGCTGCTCGGTTCTGAGTATTACGTTGCTCATCCTACATTCCCTCTGAACAAGATTGTTGCCAACATAAATGTTGACGGTGCAAATTTGTTAGGGATGGTTCGAGACATCCAGATGATTGGAAAAGGCCGCTCGTCGCTGGATGCAACAATCGAAAGTGTTGCGAAGGAAATGGGGTTGGGGGTTGTTCCAGATCAATCCCCGGAACTCGGGTTTTTCTATCGCTCGGATCAGTTTAACTTTGCTAAGGCAGGAATTCCCTCGGCATACTTTCATCCCGGCGTTGATATCAAGGGGAAGCCAGCGGGGTGGGGAAAAGCGCAGCGCGAAAAGTTTATTGCGGAGGACTACCACCAACCAAGTGACGAAATCAAAGCGTCGTGGGATTTTGGCGGTGCTGTTCAACAGGCACACTTCACCTTTCTTGTTGGGTATAGAGTGGCCAACGCGGATGGAATTCCCCAGTGGAATCGTGGTGATGAATTCGAAGCCGCTCGAAAGAAATCAGTCGAAGGTAAACCATAATAGTCGACGACTATCGCCGACGGCAAGCATGGATGGTAAATAGAAGCTGAGTGAGTGGGGGCATGGGCAACAGGGGAAGTCAACAGATTTGCTTTCGTGGTGAATCCTTTAGGGGTCCTCAGTTTCTTCTGCGGCCGTTAGTATTCCTCTTCCTTCCGGTCTTCCTTGTTTCCTGTACTGGCTATCGCCCCATCTCTGTGTATGAGGAGGGATTGCAGCGTTCGGGCGGTCCGGATTTTTCCTTCAAGGGTTTCAACTTTTTTAGTGAGGGAAAACCAAGAACCGACTTCTACGTTGTGATCTCCAACACGGCTCTGCAGTTCACGAAAGAAGGCGACCGTTATGCCGCGTCGTACAACGTGTCCATCAGGGTTCTCGCTGATGAATCGCACCAACTCATCAGTGAGAAAAATTGGACTGAGACGGTCGCCGAAAATGATTATGATGCAACTCTGTTGAGGACATTCCACGTCAGTCCTCGTTCTTTTTCTCTCGAACCAGGGAGATATGCTGTCGTTACAGAAATCACTGACGAAATCTCAAAAAGAACAATGCAACGCTCTGGGATCCTAGAGGTTCCAGACTTCCAAAATCTCTTCCTCAGCCTCAGTAACATCACAATCGGGTCACGCTTTGTTGTCCGAAATGAACAGCAGACTCTGCTTCCGAACGTCAGTCCCGAGATGTCCTACGCGGGTGAGCCAAACCACATATACTTTGAAGTGTATGACAGGCTACCCGGAAGAGAGCTCGCTCTGAATTTCAAACTCTATCAAACAGGGCGGTATGTCACTAAGCTTTTTGCTTCTCCCTACTATCGAGGCGAGGCCCCAAAATCACTGGGAGATACTCTTTTCTGGGCTCACGACTCGACACTTACAGCGATCTCTGCTTTAACCCCGGTGAGGCTGCGGCTCCCATCTCTGCCTGTGGGACATTATCGCCTTGAACTGACACTCCGAGGGACCGGGAGCGCTGCATCGGGCGGAGAACGTGATATTCGGATTGCACGCACATTCTCTCTCTGGCCATACGGCTTTCCAGAGGTCGTCACGCTTGATCAGCATATTGAGGTTCTCGAATATATCGCATCCCCCGATGAATTCGACCGAATGATCCAAGCGCAGTCGAAGGAAGAAAAGCGGGAGCGTTTGGCGGAATTCTGGGTGCAGCATCCGAACCGTGAGGAATACTACAAACGTGTGGAGTATGCAAACCGGTTTTTCAGCTGCCTGACCGAAGGGTGGCGCACTCCCTTTGGATGGACTTACATTGTGGTCGGTCCGCCAGAAGAGGTCCAGCTTTCAGCGAGGGCCTCTGAACGGTGGAGTTATTCGCTTGGCTCCAGCCGAACTCTTCAGGTTGTTTTCTATCTCCGAGA
Source organism: uncultured Chitinophagales bacterium (assembly GCA_964359185.1). Lineage (GTDB taxonomy): Bacteria > Bacteroidota > Ignavibacteria > UBA10030 > JAHEZR01 > CAYHSB01. Next base: position 397 of record CAYHSB010000123.1, on the reverse strand, counting down.
TCTTGTGCTAGGCGATTCAAAGTGCAGGTTCGCTACTATGGCAATAGATCCGGTTGCTCAGCGTGAACTCATCCTGCGCTGGAAAAAGCCTGAATAGCGCTGCCTCAGATTCTTCTAGAGCTGCGGTTTTTCGCTCTAGAAGCATATCTGAATTGTGTCTTCGAGTTCAGTACAACTAAGGCGAATATGATGAAGAGTACCTCTGCCTCTCTCCTCCTCCTTTCCATTTCTCTCTTCATCTCAAGCTGTTCAAAGAAACCTCCGGTGGAGGATTTTGACTTGCTCATCGTCGGGGGCAAAATAGTGGATGGAACGGGCAATCCCTGGCATTCCAGTGACCTTGCCATCAAGGGTGACAGGATTGCATGGATCGGCCGCTTGAAGAACGTCCGCGCTC
>CAYHSB010000122.1:0-5355 GCA_964359185.1 uncultured Chitinophagales bacterium | reverse complement strand
GTTAGTAACTATGTTGCAGTGGGAAAATAGTTGAGCCTCGTTGGTGAGAGTGGTAATTTGTGATGATCCGCCATTTGAGATCCTGAGATTGGGACTTGCGAATTTGAGAAAAATGTTATATCTTTTGTCTGCAAATAACAGTACACCGTTTTTTGTGCTTTTACTTTCTCTTCCGCCCACGGCGGAGGAGAAAAGAGTTTGCTGTCAAAGGATGTTCCTTCCGGACGTCTCCCTTCTCGAGCAATCGGGGGGACATGCAAACGAGTAAAGATCGCATTGGAGCGGTGGGCTAATCGGTTCCGACCAATGCGATTCTTTTTAGAAAGCCAATACTCGGTTGTACGTTCCGTCGATGACGGGATTTTCTAACAACTTTTCTAGAGGATTCCAGCAATGGAAAAAGGAAAAGTAAAGTGGTTCAATGCCTCCAAAGGCTACGGATTCATTCAGCGCGAGTCCGGAGAGGACGTTTTCGTCCACTATAAAGCCATTGCCGGTGAAGGCTACCGAAAGCTCGAAGAGGGCGACACGGTGGAATTCGACGTGCAGGATGGACCAAAGGGTCTGCAGGCCGTGAACGTAAAAAAGGTCTAAAGGAACCGAGACATTGTGAGAGCCTCGGCAATTCCGCCGAGGCTTTGTTTTTCGCTTTTTAACGGATTGTCATAGGAGAGGGCAATGGAAAGAGGGAAAGTGAAATTCTTCAATGCGACGAGAGGCTATGGCTTCATCATGACAGACCAAGGGGAAGAAGTCTTTTTCCACAGGAACGACGTCAAAGAGACTGGTTTTCGTTCTGTACTCCAACAGGGAGACACTGTAACGTTTGACCTTCGACCAGAGCCGAAGGGAAAACGTGCGGTCAACGTGGTTCGGTATAGTTTATAGCGGTTCTCCTCTAGGCACCCAACTGTTCACCTATGCTATGAGAGTCCGGGACATTCTGTTGGATTGAGCATTCCGGATTCACCCCACGAAGTATCCACTGGAGGTTTCCACTTACGCCGAGTTGGCGCCAGTCGTGACTGTCGATGCCAACCGTCACCCGTGTCATTTCATTGATGCGTCTCGATTAATGAATTTTAATCAAGAAAACTCTTGCGGAGGAAAACTTTTTTGTCTACTTTTCCGTTGAACCAGTAGAGGGTGGAGTTCACGAGTACCGAAGCATAGCTCTAGATTTCTCACATCTCCAGTAGATTCAAAGCTCTTGATTCAGAGTTTTACTGTTTCACTGCCCTATCTGGTGATGGTCAGGGAAGAAACGGGGGGACATTATGAAAGCGTTAAAATGGGCACTGCTGCTAGCCGCAGTCATTGTCGTTCCTTTCCTTCTTGGGAGGAAATTGCGACGTCACCGTTCTCGCGATGAGGAGAACATCCGTTACGACATCGACGACTATGTGGCAGACCAAGGTCTGTAGCAGTCCGACAGTCCCGGCAACTTTTGTGACTCACTGACTCAGCGACTCGAACTGGGAAGTCTCCATCTCATTAGGGACGCCTGCACGACGAGCTTATGCGTTCGTCACAGGAGATAGGACGTCAAGGTTGCGTTCTCACTTCGACACCTGCAATAAAATCATCGTTGCTGAGAATATTTCTCACTGCTTCCTTTCTACTTCAGTCTGGGTCCACTTATTGCGGCCTTTTAGGATTAGGCCTGAATAGCCCTGTGGAAGGCAGAAACTATTAGGACTTCTCAAGATTTCTAAAATCTTGCTGGCTCACTCAAGCTATGATAATGACAGGGGGAAATTATCAACAGACTTGACTTGGTTTTAAACCTTTCCTAAATTCGTTTGTCGAAATGATAAAGATAGCGGGGCACAATCGTCTAGTATCACTTCTGAGGAGGGAGGAACTATGAAGCTCAACATCTCAAGACCGGCTGCCACAGCCAGTATGCTGCTCATTTCCTTGGTTCTCATACTTTCGGGGTGTTCGAAAGGTTACAGCCCCGTTCAACCCCAAGCGAACAAACAAACGGAAGATCCGTTCAAGAACATTCTTCCGTATTCAGGGCTTGCGATGAGCGAAGTGAGTGAGTCTATTGCACCTGGTCCAGATCAAGCTGATAAACTCCGTGGTCCAGTTTTGGAACTAAGCACTGCTCTTATTAGTGACTATGAGTCAGGTGAAATTGAGCTCTCGTACGGCGTTGAGAGATACGGCTCCAATCTTGCAAAGATTAACACCACGCTAACGCCTGCACAGCAAGCAGCCTTTGGAAAGCTTCTCGCCTATCATGTTGATGTCATTCACTTTGGGAAGGATCTTCGACAGTTTCTCCGACGACTTGCACGAGCCCTTGAGCTGACGCCAGTACAAGTTGAGCAGCTCAGAGGATGTGCAAAGACCTATGGCGAAGCAGCAAGACAGGTTCACAAGAAAGTGAAGGATGGAACCTTGTCGCGCGAACAAGCAAGGCAGGAAATCCACGGCCTGTTCGAAGTATTCGTCGACTGCTTCAAGGGCACGCTAACTGAGAAACAGCTTGAGAAGTTCAAGAGGTTCATGCAGCACGAGCGTGGTCATTGATTGAGTGCAACTGTGGTTTATGTCTTGAGGGCGGAGAGATTCCGCCCTTTTTATTTTGTCCTCGAGGTGGAAAGCCGAAGCAAGGAGGGGGCGAGATGAAGTTTTCTGTAGAGAATCGAGACGAGCCAGATTCCATTCATTAGAAGAAGATTGAGCCAAAGGTAAAGAGAGAGCTCGTTGAGAAGAGAACAGAGCGTGAGAAGTGCGAGCTCCGTGCCGAGCCCGAGGAGTCCTGACAACCGCAATCCCACTCGATCCGAATACCACAGCCGCTCAAAGAATTGATGTTGCTCATAGGGGGAATGGCCTCTCGCTGATTTTGACCACTCATCGAGACGGTACATAAGCTTATCCTGCCATGAATAGATAAAGAGAAAGATTTGCTGCAGTCGTAGTGCCACCGGGTCGCCGTGCCGGTCTTCTTCTCGGATTTCCTCAATCAGGCGGTTGGTTTGGTACTGATCCTCAAGGTGCAAGTAAGAAACGTGGTAAAACACATGGTAGGAGACACGGAGGGTGATACCAATGACGCCAGCAAGCCCAAGGAAGATAATATGTGAAGCAGGCTCTACCCGATAAAGTGAGAGTGTGATAGCACTGAAAACCAAGAGGTCAACGACGAAGTCGCCAATGGAGTCGATAAATCTGCCGCGCCGGCTAAAGAGATTCTTTGCCCGAGCAAGCTGGCCATCTGCTGAATCGAGGAGATCCTTGAGCGTGATAAGCACACCTGCGATGATTGTCGTCCGATACTCTCCAATGCTGTAGAAAAGCGCTGCGCAGGCCCCAACGAGTATTGCTGCAACTGTCAACTGGTTCGGCGTGATTGGCGTGGGGTAAAAAACCCTTACAAGGACACCCGCAATCGGCCGGAGGAAATAAGAATTGATCAGTTCGTCGGAAAAATCTGACTTTACCGATCGGGCGTACTCAAATCCTTTGTTCTTCTTTTCTGCCATTCTGAAGAATCAGATCCCATCCAATTGAGGCGCTATTTGGTGGTTCGCTTTCTGCAAATCTTCGAGTGTGTCGATCTCAATGCAAGGGAAACCCTTCGCGTCGACAGCATAGATTGAGACCCCGAGGTCAATGAGTTCTTGGAACGAAGCTTCGTAGAATTCATTCTCCCTGCCTTCATCGAAAACTCTGTGCTGAAGAATTTCAAACAACTTCGCAGTTCCACTCCGGGAGAACTTTTCTATTCCGATTGATTCTCCTAAGAATGGCTCTTCCTCAAACTCCTTTCCAATTCGGATAATCCTCCCTCTCTCATCCACGGCAACGCTGACTTCTTCTTCATCAAAGTTCCCTTCTCTTCGAACGACAAGACAATTTTCATGCGGAGATTGGAGCACTTCGGATAAAATCCGGTGGTCGAAAACGATGTCGCTGTCCATTAGCAACATGCTATCACCATGAACAGCCTCTTGGGCGAGTGCGAGAGAATAACTGTTATTCGTATCAGCGAACCGTTCGTTGTAAACAAACTCCGCATTGAGAGAAGGAAAAGTCTTCTCGATGAAATCCGTAATCATCTCTGCTTGAGGGCCTGTGACTATCACGAAGTCTGACAGATCGTAAAGGAGGACGTTCCTAAGCGTTCGTTCAAGAATTGCGTATTTTCCAACCTCCAAGAGGCACTTCGGAGTGGAAGCAGTCAAGGGCAGGAGTCGAGAGGAGATGCCGGCAGCCAGAATGACACACTTCATAAGTTACTGTGGTACGGCAGATTGGGTGGGTGAGTGTATTCCTGCAAACTCTTTCAGCGCATTGCGGAGTAAATAGTTCTGATCCTCCCTCCCAATGGTGATTCTCACACAATCGTGGAGGGGTCCTTCATCGAAGAATTTTATGACGATGCCTTTCCTCTCCAACCATCGTCGCAGGGGGATCTTTGTGCCTTCCGGGATTCTCACGAGGAAGAAGTTTGCATCGGAATTATAGGGCTTCCAACCGGGTAGCGCACTGAGCTCACGAATGTACTGTTCTCTCTCCCTTATGATCTTTGTTCTCATCTCGGCGTAATAGTTGTCGCTATCGAGCGCTGCGAGAGCAAGTTTCTCGAAGAGAAGACTGTACCCGAGATACCGCGCGCTAAACTTTGCAAGCCGGTGAAGATTCTTGCCAGCAACAGCAAATCCGATGCGTACGCCAGCAAGTGCATAGAACTTTGAAAAAGTTCTCAGAAAGAGAACATTGTCATGCCTTCGGACGAGGTCTGGAAGTTCGTCTTCCGTATTTTCGGTGAATCCTCTGTAGGCTTCATCCAGCACGACAAGGGTTTCTCCGGCTTCATCGAGCATGATACGCAGATCTTCAGCAGGAAGAGAGTTACCGGTCGGGTTATTTGGAGATGCAATGAGGAGAATCCGGGGGTGTTCAGTTTTGAGTAGTTTGACAATCTCTTTCACATCGTACGAAAAGCGGCCATCCGCCTCCCGAAGTGGATACTCGACCGTGACGCCATCCACCTCAGAAGCAACAGATTTGTAATACCACCAAGAGAGGTTTGGTGTCAGGATTCTCTCCCCCGGCTTGAGGTAGCAATGGATAGCCTGCTTGAGCATGTCCTCGCTTCCGTAACTCAAGAGGATGCGCTCTTCCGGCAGGCCAAGATCTTCTGCGAGGCGCTGCGAGAGCTTGCTCTTGATCTTCAGCTCGTAGTCGCGTGAGTAGAAACTGAGCTCATGGGCTCTGGTTTCGCGAAGCACCTCGAGACATGCAGGAGCTGGTCCGTATTGATTTTCGTTTCGATCGAGAAGAATCGGGGGTTCGGTCATTGAGCCTCCTCGAGACATTGCTTCACGCAGTTCA
>CAYHSB010000121.1:0-5357 GCA_964359185.1 uncultured Chitinophagales bacterium | reverse complement strand
TGGTTCCGGGGGAGATACAGTGGAGAAATCAGGTTAAAGCAATTTTCAATTCCGATTCCTGAGAGCAGAAGTATCCGCCTCGTTAGAGCGAGTCGAGACGGCAAGGTACTGGACAATATTCATCTTGTTGCAAGTGAAAGGTAAGGTACATGCCCGGCACAAGTCGTCGATGGTCATGTGGTGACTCCAACTGTTGAGAAAGAGATGAACCACCGTCGCACTTCTGTCTTGTTTATGGCTCCAGTTCTCGTTATATTTTTTGCAGTGCCACCTTTAACCTTGGTTTCACGCGCATGAAGCGGAAACAATTTTTCCAAAGTGTTGCTGGAGCCTTTGCAGGAGTGCTCGGCGCTGGGTCATTCCTTAAACTCACCCCACATTCTGCTAACAACCTCGCTACCCTGATCTATTCTAAGAACGGAAGTGTTGACGCACGCGACGAAACTTTCTGGACGGTTGTTCGCGATCAATTCCCCTTGACACGAGAGCGCGCTTACTTCAACACGGGTGGCTTGGGGGCTTCGCCTTACGTCGTCATTGAGACCGTTAAGCGGAAGATGGATGAACTTGAAGCCATCTCGGAGGTGGGACACACGGAGGAAATTTGGGTGGCCGTGAAAGCGAAGGCGGCCCGTCTCTTTGGAGCGGATCCGTCCGAAATGACGCTGACTAGTTGTGCGACCGAGGGGATCAACATCGTCGTTGATGGGCTGCCTCTCAAGCGCGGCGACGAAGTCATTACCACAACGCACGAGCACGTTGGCGGCATCCTTGCCTGGCTCGCGAGGCAGAAGCTCGATGGGATTGTGCTAAGGTGGTTTGAGCCGAGCACGACGAATCGGGAAGAGAACGTCGAGCGCCTTTCTCGCCTCATCACGGACCGAACCAGAGTTATCAGCGTCAGCCACGTCACGACGACTACTGGCCAAGAACTGCCCGTCAGAGAGATTGCACAACTTGCCAAGGAGAAGGGACTCTGGTATTTCCTTGATGGTGCCCAGGTCCCGGGAATGAAGCCTCTGAATGTCAAAGAAATCGGCTGCGATTTCTATGCTGCCAGCGGCCACAAATGGCTTCTCGGCCCAAAGCGGACCGGGCTGCTCTACGTCAGAAAAGAACTCCTTGATACGGTTCGGCCGATCTTCGTAGGTGCATATTCCGACAACGGGTTTGATCTCCAGACAGGGAAGATTGAATTCCATCCGACTGCGCAGCGGTACGAGTATGGCACGTACAACGTTCCCCTTATTGTCGGCCTCGGCGCGGCAATGGATTTTCTTCAGACGATCGGGATGGAAAACGTTTGGAAGCGCAACAGGGCTCTCTCCACGAGAGTCTACGAAGGATTGTCCGAGATTCGGGACGTCGAGATTCTCAGCCCTCGGCGGACAGATGATCGAGGTGCGATGGTAACATTTCGAATGTTGAATATGAAAGTTGAGAAGCTTCAGTCACTCCTTGCTGAGAAATACAAGCTTCGCACTCGTTTTGTCGGAGAGGCAAATCTGAATGGTCTTCGGATATCGACCCATCTCTACAACACATTTGAGGAAGTTGAACGACTTGTCAAAGGGGTGAAGGAGGCAGCAGAGTTATGAAAAGCACACTGAAGTTTCACTATCCGCACTTTCGGCTCTTTATTTTCTTTGTGTTGTGCGCTGTTGTCTCAGGAATTGGTTCTATGCCCATAGGTGCGCCGCCGAAGGCGGAGAAAAGAATTATCACCACTGACAAGGCTCCCAAAGCGATAGGTCCGTACAGCCAGGGTGTCCTCGTCGGAGACATGCTTTTCGTTGCAGGACAACTTGGTATCGATCCCGCGACAGGAAAGTTCTCTGGCGATAGTACAGAGGCCCAAACGCGACAAGCCCTGAGGAACATCGGCGAAATCCTTAAGGCCGCGGGTTTCGACTACAAGGATGTTGTGCAGAGTACAGTGTATCTGAAAGATTTGAATGACTTTCAAAGATTGAATGCCGTCTATGGTGAATATTTTTCCGCCGATCCGCCAAGCCGAGCTACGGTCGAAGTTGCCCGGCTCCCGCGCGATGCGAGAGTGGAGATCGTGGTGGTTGCGATGAGAACTGCGAGGTAGTCCGAGTTGAAGACGTCTGACCTCCCCTTTCAGTCCCGTTCTTGTTAAGGAGGGTCAACGACTCAACGATCTACGATCCTCTACGAGCCTTCGGCTCGAAGAGCCGTAGGCCGTAGGTCGACGACTCGTCGAGGAGTCGTAGACTCGTTGAGGACAACTGGGGAGGTTGGCCATGAACACTACGAAAAACCTTTCTGGAGTCACTGCTTTTGGGAACTGAGAAAATGCGAATTGGAATCGTCACAGATGAGATTTCCCCAGACATTCGTGAAGCAATCTCTCTCGGAGTGAGCTGGGGAATACGTGACTTCGAATTTCGGACGAGCCAGTCGGGTAGAGTCCCATATATATCCGACGAAGACCTTCAGGAACTTCTTACCTGCCAGAAAGAATTCGGAGTAAAGATCACAGCGCTCTCGCCGGGTTTGTTCAAGATCCCTCTCGAGGATGAGGCAGCGATCAAGAAAGAGCTTGACGAGGTTCTTCAATCCACGATCCAACTGGCTCATAAATTTCACACTGACCTGATAATCACGTTTGGCTTCTTGCGGTCGGTGAGCGCTAGTAGCCTAGAGTTCGATCGTGCGGTAGAGGTTCTGAGGAAGGCCGCTGACCACGCGGAAAAGGAAGGCATCACACTCGCGCTGGAGAACGAACCTGGGTTCTGGGCGGATTCCGGCAAGAAGACTGCAAAGCTTCTTGCAGCTGTAAATTCGAAGAGTCTACGAGCGAATTGGGATCCCGCGAATGCTCTTGGCGCCGAGAATTTTCCTTTTCCCGCGGGTTACGAGGCGTTAAAACCTTGGGTGGTCAACATTCACGTAAAGGACGCAAAGAAAGAGGCCACACTCGCATGTGTACCAGTCGGTGAAGGAAGAGTCAACTGGGAGGGACAACTTCGGGCGCTTGTCAAGGATGGTCGATTGAGGCACGTTACGATAGAAACCCACTGTCTTCCTCTGATCGAGAAATCAAAGCAAAATGTCGAGACGGTCGGCCGTCTCCTCAAGAAAATTCAAGAAGAACATTCAAGAGAGACTAGAGTATCCTGAAATGAGTTCCTATCAACGAAAAGATTACCAGAGCTTGCTCGACGGTAGCCTCGCGCTCACGACGTTCTCCGAACAAGCAGAAGGCGAACCGCAGGAGGAAACGAGGACGCGAGTATTGACTCAGCGACCGCATCGTGACCATCAGACCGCTGGGCCTGGACTAGAGTACTTTTTCCTTGGCAACGGGTTGATCCAGGCTGCCGTCCAGCATTCCACCGTCCCGACATCGGGTACAACGTATGGTCTTCTGCTCATGGATCCGGAACACTTCGCCAGGAAGAGCAGCAGCTTCCTTTATCATCCGGAAAGTGGTCTCGAACGAACGATGGTGACAGTCATTGTAAAAGACAGAGTCTGCTACCCGACATCATCTTCTCTCGAACTCCATTGGGAATACCCCGCATCAGTCCCAACAGTTGTAGCCACATGGCGTGCTGGGCGCTGCCGCGTCCGAGAAGAACTCTGGTGCCCCGTTGGCGTGCCAGTTCTTGTGCGAAGGGTGCGGGTGACGAACACTGGGGCCCTGCCTGTGGATGTTCAGGTCCAAGCCATGCTGTATCCCAATCCAATGCTCTTCGACGAACAGTCTGCCCTCGAAGAACGAAGAATGCTCGAAGCTCATGGATATCTCAAGCTGCAGCTCTATGCGCTCGAAGACGCTCGAGTTCATGACAGGTGGGTCACTAGCTCGGTTGAACAACTTGGGAAGGGGGTAGAATTCTCGACGACTTTCGTGTATCGCCTTGGTGACTCCCAGCGGAGACTCTCAAAGAGACAAGCCGACGCACTCAGGAAGAAAAGCTCACAGTACTGGAAATCTACCTTCGAATTTCGGGCTAAAGGGATGCTCGACCATCTGTTCCAAACGGCGAAAAACGGGCTCTATGCAGCCATATCCAGCACAGGCAAGATGGATTCAAGCATCTGGCAGTATAACCTCGAGTGGGTACGAGATCAAAGCATGGTTGTCGTCGGTCTCGTCCTGTCCGGGCAAGAGAAGCTTGCGAAAACTCTACTTGACCGCATGATGGATAAAATGGTAAATGATGAGGGGGTGACGCTTGAGTCGGGTCGTTGGCGAGGGTACGATTTCTATGAGCTTGACCAGAATGGTGAGTTGCTCTATGCTCACTGGATGTATTGGAGATGGACAGATGATGACTCTCTTATTGAGAAACACTGGAAGAAAATTGTTGCCATTGCAGAATTTCCGTTGCGCAGAGAATTTTGGGATGATGAGAGCGGACTTTTGAGGAACACCCGTGAGTACTGGGAACGCTCTGCGTCATTTGGGGTGCGCGAGGGATATGAGTTGACTTACCAGCTTTGGCCATCCATAGGACTGCAGAAGGCTGCAGAGATGGCAACGAAATTGGGGAGGGCCGCCTTATCACACCGCTGGATGTCGGCCAGCGAAAAGATCCGCCACGCTATGCTTTCAAACCCCAAGCATGCGTTGATTGACGGAGGGAGGTTCATAAAGCGCAGGTTGGTGAACGGCGAGGTTCAGTCGGTTTTTGTGCCTCCAGACCGGTCTGCTATGCCTCCCGGCATGCCTCTTGCGATTGAAGAGTTCTGCTACTGCGAGCCCGACACGCAGGAAGCTCTGCCCATTGCTCTCGAGTTCATTCCTCCGGATAGTGGTCTTGCTCGTAATACGATGATGGAGATTGAGAAACTCTGGAACCAGAGGTGGGATCTGGGCGGCTATGCACGGTACAACGTAGCTTCGGAGCCTGACTCACCGGGTCCCTGGCCATTTCCTACAATGTTCGTTGCTCGGGCTTATCTCGAGATGGGCGACCATGAAAAAGTCTGGCGAGCACTACACTGGATGTACGATGTTCAAGGAGGAAAAGCAGGCTCCTGGATGGAACACTATGGTGACCGCCCTGTGCCACCACTTCCTCCGACTGCCGTGGTACCCTGGACGTGGGCGGAGTTAATCATCTTCTTCGTTAACCATCTACTTGGCGTACGGCCCGGGGAAAAAGACCTCGTTATTCGTCCGAAGCTTCTATCGGGTTTGAAGGAGGTAAAAGCTCGCATCAGGGTTCACGGAAAGCGAATCTCGCTTCGTATCCGGCGAGGAAGGAAAAAAGAGGCAAGGGTAGGGGGGAAGAAGGTCAAGCTTATGAAGCGGACGCTCTCTGTGCCGTTCCCAAAGCAAGATCTCACTATTGACATGACAGTCTAATTCGTCGGGTTGA
>CAYHSB010000120.1:0-5382 GCA_964359185.1 uncultured Chitinophagales bacterium | reverse complement strand
TTAAGAATATCCAACAAAAACGTCTTCCAAAGGAGAGATTATGACTCGATGGCTTTTTTCCGCATTCATCTTGTGCTTTGCTGCGTCCACTTCATTCTCCCAAAGCGCAAGCCAAAAGGTCGCGAAAGTTCTCACCCTTGATCAGGCCACCCAGATTGCACTCGAGAGAAATATCAGCGTCGTGACTGCACAAAACACTCTCGACGGTCAGCAGAGCGCTGTCACCGCTGCGTATGGGAACCTTCTGCCGAGTTTGACAACGAGTGGAAGCTGGCAGCGTGCGCAGAGGGAAACCCAGACCACATTCATCCCTGGAGTAGGGAACATTCCTTTGCAGCAGTCCGCAACGGCAAACTCTTTCAATACCTCTGTCAGTTCAAGCCTTGTTCTTTTTAATGGCTTTGCGAACACAGCCAATCTCAGTAGGGCAACCTCTAACGCCGTGGCCGCAGAACATTCATTGAGCAGAGCACGCCAAGGTGTGGTTTATCAAGTACAGTCCCTCTACTTCAATCTCTTAAGGAACGAGCAGCTTCTCAAAGTCAGTCAGGACAACTTGAAGCGAAGCCGCAGACAGCTCGAACAAATCAGGGAGTCGAACCGTGTCGGCTCTCGTTCTATAGCGGATGTCTATCGGCAGCAAGTGCAAGTGGGGAATGATGAACTCGCCCTCATTCAAGCTCAGAATAATTATGATAAAGCAAGGGCTGATCTGGTTTTTGCCCTCGGCTTGAACGTGACGGATGAATATGATTTTCACGATCCCTCAGTGAAACTCGACGTCGACACGACGGAGTTCAAAGCAGTGAACGAGCAGTATCGCGATTATCGTGTTCTCATCAATGAAGCTCTTGGGCTCCGTCCAGATTATCTCTCTGCGATTGAGAATGTTAACGCTGCTAACTCGGCGGTCACTGTTGCGTTGGGAGGTCACTTTCCCACTATCAGCGGGTTTGTCTCCTACGGTCTGAACAGTTCAGAGCTTGACAAACTGCGGGACAACAAGAACCTTCTCTGGGGATTAAACATCAGTTTCCCACTTTTCAATGGGTGGCAGACCACGAACCAGGTACAGCAAACCAAGGTGACCCTCAGGAATGCTGAACAGCAATTAAGCCAGGCGGAGCGTCAGGTTCAAGTAGACATCAAGAAGTCGCTCCTGGATTTGGAAGCAGCTGAGAAGCAGGTAGATGTAACGGTAAATAGTGTTGTCTCCGCCACTGAGGATCGTCGTATCGCCGAGGAAAAATACAATCTTGGTGCAGGCACTATCCTCGACCTGCTAACAGCAAATGCGAACTACACCCTTGCGCTCAGCAATAAGGTCAATGCAGCGTATAACTACTATCTTGTCAAGAAACAACTGGAATATAATATCGGGAGAGCCCGATACTAATTGAATTCTATTCTCTTGCTTGCCCACACACTGGAGGCTTGATCTGGTCATGGCAAATAATAACAAGAAAAAGTCGAAGAAGCGTTTATTCATCTTTTCGGGGATGGGAGTCGTTCTGATCGTCCTGGTCTTGCTTGTCGTCCTCGGGAGCAAGCGCGAATCAATCATCACTGTTCAAACCGAGAAAGTCGCAAAGAGAACTATCACGCAGGTTGTCAGTGCGTCAGGAAAGATTCAACCGGAAGTCCTCGTGAACATCAGTCCTGAGGTCGCTGGCGAGATCATTGAGCTTCCCGTGAAGATGGGTCAACGTGTGAAGAAAGGGGATCTCCTTCTGCGGATTAAGCCGGATACCTACATGGCCGCACGGGATCAATCAAAAGCCCTCCTGAATTCCTCTCTAGCGGGCCTTGAGCTTGCCAAGGCCAATTTTGATAAAGCAGTGTCAGACTACAGGAGGTCAGTGGACTTGCATAAGAAAGGTCTTCTCTCTGACGCGGAGCTCGAAGCAGTCAAGACAACACATGATGTCGCAAGAGCTCAGTATAATTCCGAACAGCACCGTGTGGAGCAGACACGTGCCTCTCTTAATCAAGCTGAAGAGAATTTGCGAAAGACTACGATCTACGCGCCAATGGAAGGCACGATAAGTCAACTTATCTCCAAACTCGGCGAGAGGGTTGTTGGGACTGGGTTGATGGCAGGGACCATCGTCATGTCTGTTGCCGATCTTACGAGAATGGAAGCCAGAGTTGATGTTGACGAGAATGATGTTGTCCGTGTATCCGCCGGGGACACCGCGCGGATTGAGGTCGATGCGTATCCAAATCGCAAGTTCATCGGGGTGGTGTACGAGATTGCCAACACTGCTAAGACGAAAGGTCTGGGGACTCAAGAGGAGCTGACGAACTTTGAGGTGAAGATTCGAATCCTGGACAAGGACGTGGCGTTCAGACCCGGAATGTCCGTGACTGCAGACATCGAGACCAGCACCCATCATGACGTCCTAGCTGTCCCAATTCAGAGTGTGACGACGAGGATGCCAAAGGAGCCAGAAAAGCAGGAGTCTCAAGCTGATCAGCCTGCCGTGACGACCAAGACCACTGCGAAGAAGAAAATCGAAAACAAGGTGCAAGAAGTGGTATTTGTTGCCGAGAACGGGAAAGCGAAAACTGTCAACGTGAAGCGGGGCCTCAGTGACGACGCATATGTGGAGATTATGGAAGGTTTGAAAGGTGAGGAAGAGGTGATATCAGGGAGCTACAAAGCTATCAACAGAGATCTCGAGGATGGCTCGAAGGTCAAGGTTGAAAACAAACCGAAGCGCACATCTTCTGCAAAATAAAGGAATCGTAGAAGACAAGTCTAAACAGAATATTCCATAGGGAACATATGGCTGAGAATCCAAATAATGGCAAGCAGGTGATCAATCTTTCCAACATCACCCGAATCTATGAAATGGGGGCAGAGCAAATCCACGCACTGGAGGGGATTTCCTTGCAAGTCGACAGGAATGAGTACCTGGCGGTCATGGGTCCTTCCGGTTCAGGGAAGTCCACGCTGATGAACATCGTTGGATGCCTTGACACACCAACCTCTGGACTCTATGAGCTCAATGGGCTTAATGTGAGTGAGATGAATGACAATGAGCTGGCAAGGGTACGAAACAAGGAAATCGGATTCGTGTTTCAAACATTCAATCTCCTGCCACGGTCCGATGCACTTCACAATGTTGAGCTCCCACTAGTCTACGGTGGTGTCTCTCGCGACGCGCGAAGAAAGTTAGCTCGAGAGGCGCTCGAACACGTGGGTTTGGGAGACCGAACGCATCATAAGCCGAATGAACTTTCTGGCGGACAGCGGCAGCGTGTGGCGATCGCGCGTGCTCTTGTAAACAAACCCTCAATTATTCTCGCGGACGAACCGACTGGCAACCTGGACACGAAAACTGGTGATGAAATCATGGGTCTGATCGAGGAACTCCACAAACTCGGCAATACCATAATCATGGTTACACATGAGGAGTACATAGCCGACCATGCGCATCGAATCGTTCGCCTCCGTGACGGAAGAATCGAAAGCGACGAAAAGGCTCAGAATGGTAAAACTCTTATTCGCTAACAATGTCACCTGCCTATTTTTTTGCTGAACTAAAAGAAGGGCTCTCGATCTCCTTCCGGGCCATCCGCGCGAACAAGATGCGCTCGGTTCTGACGACTCTCGGGATAGTGATCGGGATTGTCTCGGTGACCCTCATGGGGACAGCTATCGAGGGGTTGAACCGAGCATTCAACAATAGCATCTCAGCGCTGGGAGCGGACGTCCTCTTCGTGAATAAATTTCCGTGGTTTACTTCTGATGACTGGTTCCTCTTCAGAAATCGTAAAGACCTTACCGTTGAGCACTCCAGAGCACTCGAGCGGCAGTCGACACTCGCGCGAGCAGTCTCTGCAAGCGTAGGCTGGATTGCGAATGTGAAACATCGTGAGAAGACTACAGAGAATGTCTTCGTTAATGGTGCTACTGCAGATTACATGTCTACCTCGGGTGCAACAATCCTCCAAGGTCGGAATATGACTATAGCTGAAGTCGATGGCAACAGACCTGTTTGCGTTATCGGGTTCGATGTGGCGTCAAATCTATTCCCCGGTGAAGATCCGATCGGGAAGTTCGTGAAGATTCATGGGCACACCTATCGCGTGGTTGGCACGTTTGACAAGATGGGAAGCTTTCTCGGAATGATGAATCTTGACAACCGAGTCGTTATTCCGATTGGAGAGTTTTCCCGTTTGTTTGGGGGGAAGCGTTCTGTGCAGATTAATATAAAAGCGGCCAGCCTCCAAGAACTTGATGACACGAAAGAAGAAATCCGCGGCATTCTCCGCAAGGCTCGGAAGGTACCTCCGGGGACGCCAGACGATTTTGCCATAAATCAGCAGGAAATGTTGACAAAAGCCTTCAGCGGTATCGGGGTCGTTGTCGCTGCCATTGGCCTGTTCATCACGGGTCTTTCCCTCTTTGTAGGCGGAATCGGTATCATGAATATCATGTTTGTTTCTGTGACCGAGCGAACGAAAGAGATTGGGATCCGAAAGGCAATCGGAGCGCGGCGGAAAACCATTCTGCTGCAGTTCCTCATTGAATCGGTCGTGCTCTGCCTCCTGGGCGGGATTATTGGCCTCGTCATTGCGTTCCCGTTGACATTTGTTGTGGATCAGATCCTCCCAACAGCGATGCCTCTCTCTGTCGTGGGGATTTCCCTTTTGGTTTCGATTGTTGTCGGAGTAACGTCCGGCCTTCTCCCGGCTTATCGCGCTGCAAAGCTAGATCCAGTTGAGGCGCTTAGATATGAATGAACTAGTCATTCGTCATTGGTAATTGGTCGAGCGCTCAGAAGGAAAACTCGATGTTCAAGAAGCTGGAGGAACTTGAGGTCTACCAGTTGGCTGAACGGCTCAGTGATTCGATTTGGGAGAGCGTCATCAGATGGGATTATTTTGCGAAGGATACTGTGGGCTAGCAACTGGTACGAGCAGCCGATTCGATTGCAGCGAACTTGAGCGAAGGCTATGGAAGATATTCATACAGAGAGAATATTCAATTCTGTTACTACGCACGAGGCTCCCTCGAAGAAACTCGCAACTGGATCCGCAGAGCCATCGTTCGAAAGCTTTCAAAGAACGATGAGATTGAAAACTGGCACTCCCAGATCGACACCCTTGGTCGGAAATTTAATGCATTCATCAACTCAATCAAGCTGCAGTCTAAGAAGAGCGCTCTCAAACCGACAATAATGAATCAGTGATAAGCAACGAGTGACAAGTAACTAGTGAGGATTTACCAATCATGGAACTAAAGGAAAGTTTTTCGATGGCCTTCAATGCCATCCGCGTAAACAAGCTGCGCTCGAGTCTGACGCTCCTGGGGATCGTTGTGGGCGTTTTCTCGATCATCGCCGTGATGACCGCCACGCGCGTGCTTCAAAA
>CAYHSB010000119.1:3109-5414 GCA_964359185.1 uncultured Chitinophagales bacterium | reverse complement strand
GGAGGAATGCTATGAAGCTTAAGATTATCATCGGTGCAGTGGTCATCGTCGTCTTTGTCATCTTCGGGGCGTACTCTTTTTTCCAGAGCAACGTGGAGTACACTGACTTCGACCATGCAAAGATGGCATCGAAGAAAGTTCAGGTGAAAGGGACCTGGCTTCAGAATGAGAAAGCAGAGTATCTGTCTGCGACGAATCAGTTCGTCTTCCACATGGTGGATGACAGCAACACTCCGATGAAGGTTGTTCTTGAAGGTGCCAAGCCGAACAACTTTGAACTCTCAACGAGCATCGTTGTAAAAGGGCGCGCCAAGGATGGCTACTTTCACGCTACAGAGATTCTCACGAAGTGCCCTTCGAAATATGAAGCGATGGGCAGTGAAGTAAAGAAAAGTTCATAGTTAATAATGACACTCTTCAGTCCCCCACCTGTCATTCCGAGTTCCAATTCATCGGGGTGAGTCCGTCCCGACAGAGTCGGGACGAGACCTCGTCCCACGGAGTGGGACGGGGAATCTCGTTTGCTACATCAACTCAAGAGATTCTTCATCCCGCCAATGCGGGGGTTCGGATTGAGACTCCTCACACAATGTGAATGACTCCAGGTTGATATGATTGGAAGCGTACTGATAAAGATTGCGTTTGCAGGAGTTCTCTTCTCGACATTCGCTTACTTTCTCTCCTTCCGAAGCGAGGAGGAGAAGTGGGCGGTTCGTGCTCGTTATGGGTTCTACATTGGCGCGCTCGGAACCTTTTTCTCAGCCGCACTGCTGTTGTACTTGATCCTCACTCATCAGTTTCAATATACCTACGTCTGGAGTTACAGCTCAACTTCTCTCACTACGCCTCTCTTGATCTCCACCTTTTACGCTGGTCAAGAAGGAAGTTTCATGTTGTGGGCGCTTTACACAGCCATCATTGGTCTCATTCTCATGCAGTATTCGGCGAAGAAGGGAT
Organism: uncultured Chitinophagales bacterium; assembly: GCA_964359185.1. Taxonomy (GTDB): domain Bacteria; phylum Bacteroidota; class Ignavibacteria; order UBA10030; family JAHEZR01; genus CAYHSB01. The sequence goes on along the minus strand of CAYHSB010000119.1, from coordinate 4,457 downwards.
ACGAGCCGGAGATCATGTGGGTCTATGCACTCATCCAGGTGTTTTTCCTGCTCATGCTTATCATCAAGACCCCCTTTGAGTACGTCTGGCAATCATTCCCGAAAGAAGTCGAGGTCGGGTTTGTCCCCGCGAATGGGCGTGGTCTCAATCCGCTGCTCCAGAACTACTGGATGGTGATTCACCCGCCGATCCTTTTCATCGGTTTTACGGCTATGTCTGTGCCGTTCGTTCACGCGGTGGCGGCACTTCTCAAGCGGGACTATCACAATTGGATTTACGTTGCGACTCCGTGGACAGTTTTCGGGGTGACAGTATTGGGGACAGGGATAATGCTTGGCGGCTTCTGGGCATACGAAACACTAGGGTGGGGAGGATACTGGGGCTGGGATCCTGTCGAAAACTCATCTCTCATCCCCTGGCTTGTGTGCCTGGCTTCGGTGCACACGATGTTATCGCAGAGAAGAAGTGGCAGTCACGTTCGGACAAATTTCGTACTCAGTCTACTCGCATTTCTCCTTGTTCTTTACAGTACATTCCTGACAAGGAGCGGTGTGCTGGCGGATACCTCCGTCCACTCTTTTGTAGAACCAGGAATGTGGGCCTACATCGTGTTGCTAGCTGTGATTTTTGTGTTCACTTTCATTGGTTTTGGCCTCTTCTTCAAACGCATGAAGGAGATGCCCAGGGTCAAGGTGGAGCACTCACTGTATTCGCGAGAATTTGCCCTGTTTTTGGGAGCATCGGCTCTAATCATTTGCAGCTTCTTCGTAATCGTGGGGACTTCTTCGCCGATCATTACCGGCTTTTTCCAGGGAAAGCCATCGGCAGTGGACATTTCCTTCTATGAGAAGACTACCTTGCCGATTGGGATCATCGTTGCGCTACTATCAGGGATTGGTCAGCTGCTGTGGTGGAAGTTGTCCAGAAAGAGTTCGCTCCAGAGGAATCTGCTATTCCCATTCATAGCTTCGGTCATCACGACTCTCGGATTGATTGTGATGGGAGTTAGGCAACTTCCTGTAATTGTATTTACTTTTGCTGCGGTCTTCACACTTTTCGCGAACCTGACGGTCGCGTACAGGATCTTCAAGGGGAACCCCGCGCTCGGTGGAGGTTCAACCGCCCATGTGGGAATGGCTCTGTTCCTCCTGGGTGTGATCGGTACCTCGTACTACAGTGAGAAGGAGACAATTTCGCTAGAGCGAGACCGCCCTGTCGAATCCTTAGGATGTAAGCTGAAGTACATTGGCTATCAGCCAATTGACCAAGAGCGTTACGCCTTTCACATTGAAGTTGAAAAGGGTGAAAAGAAGTTCATGCTCTCGCCCATCATGTACTACAGTGAGTA
>CAYHSB010000119.1:0-3009 GCA_964359185.1 uncultured Chitinophagales bacterium | reverse complement strand
GTCGAAGGGATGAAAATCAACATCGTCCGCATCCAGCCAAATAGTGAAATTCCCGAGAAGTCATCCGTTGAAGTCGCTGTTGAGATGGGGGGGACGAAGGCTCCAAAAGACAATAAGCCCGAGACGCTGGTAGTAGAAGCCAGTGTCAAGCCTTACATCAACGTGCTCTGGATTGGGACCTTCACAATCTTGGTCGGCTTTATCATGACAATCATCAGGAGGTCAAGAGAAGCGAGAGTTCGTGAGCTCTAAGAATTGATGTCAGTGAGTGTGGCTTAACTTCGTTATTCTAGAGCGCTTCCAATACTTTCTTTATTTTCTTTTCTACTTCTCCTGCAATCGATCGAAGCTTCTCATTATCGCTCAACTGTGCAATGGTCATTGGTGCAGACGCGCCCACCGTGGTCTTGCCCTCCTTCTCATCCACAATGACGTTGCAGGGGAAGAGGAGGCCGACTTCTTCTTCAGCGAGGAGACCCTGGTGAGCAAACGGTGGGTTGTCCCGAAGGGATGCCTTCCCGATGGAATCCGTTGGATCAGCACATGCTCCGAGAATAACGTACTTGTCAAAATCGACATTGAGCTTCTGCTTTAGAGTGGCCCTGACGTCGATTGTCGTGAGGACTCCGAATCCTTCTTTTTTCATCTCTTCGGTTACTCTCTCGACAGCTTTTTCGTAGGAATATGGGACTGCTTTCGATAGACCGTATTTGATCTCTGCGCTCCTTCTAGATAGATGCTACTTCGAGCAATCGCTCTTTGTCGAGGTCTGGAGACCTCGACAGATCAGATCAAACTCCCCTCCATGCGATCCCTCAAGGTCTGCAGACCTCGACAGATCGTGTAGGTGTTTCCCTCTCTCCCACCCTGATCCAGCAAGGTCTCCTCCGAAGGAGCCCTTTGGGCAGACCTCACCCTCTCCCGACGTTCATCGGGACACCCCTCTCCTAAGTTTAGGAGAGGGGACGGGGGTGAGGTCAGAAAGCTCAAGTGATCAATTCTCCACTCTCAGCAACCTCGCGTTGATCGCAACGATTACTGTGCTGAGTGACATCAGAACCGCACCCATCGCAGGGGAGAGCAGGATGCCAAGGGAGTAGAGCACTCCAGCGGCGAGCGGAATTGCGAACGCGTTGTAGCCGGTTGCCCACCAGAGATTCTGTACCATTTTTCCGTACGTAGCTTTTGCCAGCTTGATGATGGACACAACATCTCGAGGATCGCTTCGGACCAAAACGATGTCCGCTGTCTCGATTGCGACATCCGTGCCCGCACCAATTGCGATTCCGACATCGGCCACCGCAAGCGCTGGGGCGTCGTTCACACCATCTCCAACCATCCCTACTGTCAGGCCTCGCCTTTGGATCTCCTTGATCTTCTCGGACTTCTGGTGTGGCAAGACCTCCGCGAAGTAGTCATCGAGATCCAACTCCTTCGCTACCCATTGCGCCACCTGCTTGTTATCTCCTGTAAGCATCATGCACATGATTCCCATCTCTTTGAGCTGCCGAACCGCCTCCCTCGATTCGCTCCGAACCACATCAGCAAGCCCAACTGCCCCAATGGCCTTGCGATCCTGAAGAATATGAACCACCGTCTTCCCTTGAACCGCGAGCACGTCTGCTTGATCTGAAGAAACTGAGATTCTATTCTCGGTCAAGAAGGCTGGACTTACAACACTCACTAACTTCCCACCCACTAATGCCTCGGCACCTTTACCCGCGATGGCCTTAAAGTTCTTCGGCTCGACAAGTGCTAGGCCTCTTTCCTTCGCAGCACTGATGATGCCCTGCGCAATGAAATGCTCGGAGTACGACTCGACTGATGCAGCGAGAGTTAACAAATCCTTTTCCGAAACGCCAGAATCAAACACGATGACATCAGTAACACCAAAGCGTCCCTCCGTGAGGGTGCCTGTTTTATCGAATACGATCGCTTGAAGGTTGCGTGCACGCTCGAAAGCTACTCGGTTGCGGATGAGGAGACCGCTCCGCGCAGAGATTGCCGTCGATACCGCCACTACAAGCGGCACTGCAAGTCCAAGAGCGTGTGGGCAGGTGATGACCATGACCGTGACCGTGCGTTCGATCGCAAAGGCAAAAGTTTCTCCGACTGAAGCCCACACGGTTAAAGTGATGGCACCTGCAATAATGGCAATTCCGGTCAGCCATACTGCCGCACGGTTGGCGAGGTCCTGCGTCTTCGATCTTGACTCCTGCGCCTGGCGAACAAGCTCAATAACCTGTGAGAGGTATGTTTCTTTCCCGGTCTTCTGGATCTCGATCGTAATCGCACCCTCACCATTGATCGCACCCCCAATCGCTCGGTCTCCGGGCTTCTTGTGAACTGGGTGAGATTCGCCAGTCAAGAGAGCCTCATTCACGCTTGATTCACCCTTTATGACTGCACCGTCGGCTGGAATTTTTTCTCCTGGCTTCACGAGAACCCTAACGCCATGTTTCAGCTGGGAAAGGGGAACATCTTTCGTTGATCCATCCGGCTGGATGACGTGCGCGTCGGAGGGAAGTAGCCGCACTAGTTCCTCCAGTGCACGGGAAGCTCCCATCACGGAGCGCATCTCAATCCAATGCCCGAGCAGCATGATGTCGATCAGCGTAGCCAGTTCCCAGAAGAAAACCTCTCCTTTCAGCCCGAACACCACGAAGCTGCTATAGACATAAGCAACAGTGACTGCGAGGCCAATCAAGGTCATCATCCCGGGCTGTTTGGCCCTCAGCTCTTCGACTAGACCTTTAAGGAATGGGAATCCTCCGTAGAAGTAGACGACGCTCGAGAGAACGAAGACGACGTATTCGTCCCCAGAGAACTGTAGAAACTCCAGTCCGAAGAACATCTGAATCATGTGAGAGAACAGGAGGATGGGAATCGTAGCGATGAGAGATATCCAGAATCTTTTCTTGAAATCCTCCACCATCATCGCGTGATGTTCGTGACCAGCGTGGCCGGCATGACCCCCATGCTCAGCATGATGCGCATGCTCTATGCGAA
>CAYHSB010000118.1:0-5428 GCA_964359185.1 uncultured Chitinophagales bacterium | reverse complement strand
TTCCGGAAGCTGAGGAACGTATTGCAGGAAGACGGGACGATTTTCCAGACGACTTCGGATAGCGAGATCATCCTCCATCTTATTGCGCGAAGTAAAAAGAACGATCAGATTCAACAGATCATCGAAGCGCTTGACACAATCGAAGGGGCATACTCTCTGGTTCTACTCACTGATGACAAATTGATTGCTGCGCGTGATCCACACGGATTTCGCCCACTTGCACTTGGTGAGAAAGATGGAGCATACATCGTAGCTTCCGAAACTTGCGCGTTCGACATCATCAATGCGAGATATATTCGTGACATACAGCCGGGGGAAGTCCTCGTCATTGACGCAGAGGGGCTTCAAACCCAGCGTCCAAAATCATTCCGGGTGGCTCGAAGAGTAAATCAGCCCCACTTTTGCATCTTTGAGTACATCTACTTCTCTCGACCCGACAGCAAGATTTACGGAGAGAACGTAGACAAGATCAGGAGAAAGCTAGGAAAACTCCTGGCTCAAGAGCATCCAGTAAAGCCAGATTCGCCTGCTGAGTGCGTTTATGCAATCAGCGTACCCGATTCCAGCAACACTGCAACACTTGGCTTCGTGACAGAGAACAACAAGCTCGGGAACAAGACTCAGTTCGAAATCGGCCTCATTCGAAGCCATTATGTCGGACGGACCTTCATCCAGCCCGACCAAGATATTCGTGAAGTCCAGGTGAAGACGAAATTCAACACGGTGAAGGGTGCTCTCAAAGGGCGGAAGGTGGTCATTGTAGACGACTCGATCGTTCGGGGCACTACGTCAAAGCTCCTCGTTCGTTTGATCCGGGAAGCAGAGCCGAAAGAAATCCATTTCCGCGTCACGTGTCCGCCCATCCGGTATCCCTGCCACTATGGTATGGATTTTCCCAGTCGCGAGGAACTCATCGCTAATCAGTGCGACGGTGACGTCGAAACCATTCGTCGAGAACTTGGTGTCGATACTCTCGGTTATCTCTCACTTGAGAAAATGATGGAAGCTGTGCCTGAAGAACATCGAGGGAGTTACTGCACTGCATGTTTCAGCGGACGGTACCCTGTGCAGATCGAGGTCGGGGCTAAGAAAGATGAGCTCGAGGTGTAACGATATCATCGGAGTGAATCACGATGGCCCGTGTAGAATGGACAATCTCGAACGTGCTCACTGTCACCCGGATTCTTCTTCTGATCCCTATTCTCTACCTTCTGCTTGACCTAGACAATGGGAACAGACTTTACGCCGCCGCCTTTATGCTTGTTGTTGCCTTAACTGATTTCCTCGACGGTCGTCTCGCCCGTAGATTCCAGCAGGAGACAGAGTTTGGCAAGATTATTGATCCGCTTGCAGACAAGATTTGTGCAGGAGCCGTAGTCATTGCTTTGGCGGCGCTTGGCGACCTGCCTGCGTGGTTTATGATTGCACTGATCGGGAGGGACACTTTGATTCTCCTCGGAGGCTTGTACATTGCAAAGACCAAAAATGTTATTCTCCATTCAAACTGGGCTGGGAAGGGTGCTATGGGTGTGGTCGCAGCCTTCTTGATCGTTGCTACACTTCGATTCGGTGCGTTGGAGGCCGCCAAGCTCATTCTTCTGTGGGGCAGTGTTGGCTTTCTTGGTCTTTCGTTTGTCCTTTACTGCAAGCGCTTTTATCAAACAGTGTTGGCCAAACCTCGGCTCATCGAACCATCGCCGTGAAGAAAGTGACCGATGGGACTATTTAACTTTGAAAAATTAAAGGAAGGACTTAGGCGAACCCGAGAGAGCTTTCTTGGAAAAATCCAGGACGTCATCTCGCTTAAACCCGTCATCGATGCCGAATTCCTTGTTTATCTCGAGGAGACGCTCGTGAGTAGTGACGTCGGTATCGCAACGACCGAGAGACTCATCAATAATTTGAAGACCAGATCTCGAGAGGAGCGATATGATAATGCGGAAGACATCAGATCTGTTTTGAAAGAGGAGATGGAAAAGCTCTTCGCAGGGGATGGATTAGGTGATGGTTCCCTCCAGTTTGACCAAAAGCCGCATGTTGTGATGATCGTAGGCGTGAACGGTGTCGGGAAGACGACAACCGTTGGGAAACTTGCATACATTCATCGTCGCGCGGGGCAGAAGGTTCTCATTGCAGCGGCAGATACATTTCGTGCTGCGTCGAACGAACAGCTGGAGATCTGGGCAGGTCGCGCTGGGGTGCGTGTCGTCCAGCAGGCACATGGCGCAGATCCAGCGGCTGTCGCCTTTGATGCGCTGAAGTCCGCTTTGTCTCATGGCGATGATGTGCTCCTGATCGATACGGCGGGCCGTCTGCATACGAAGGTCAATCTCATGGAGGAGTTGAAGAAAATCAAGCGAGTTCTCCAGAAGCAGATCCCCGAAGCGCCACATGAAGTACTCCTTGTGCTCGATGCGACGACCGGCCAGAATGCGATCATGCAGGCGCGTCAGTTCACCGACGCACTTGGTTTGACGGGGCTCATTCTGACAAAACTCGATGGCACGGCAAAAGGGGGAATAGTATTCTCCATTAGTGATGAGTTGAAGATTCCAGTTCGCTACATCGGCGTTGGAGAAGGAATTGACGACTTGCAACCGTTTGACAGGAAGGCGTTTGTGGAAGCGTTGTTTGGAGAATAATGGAATGCAGCTGAGTTTCAAGAGAATCGACCTGAAACTGCGCCACACGTTTCGTATCACGCGGAGTGCCGAGGATGTTGCGCCCGTCGTGATCACAACGATTGAGCATGACGGTATCACGGGACATGGAGAAGCTTCTCCTTCCAGCCGGTACGGAGAGACGATCGACACGGTCCTGGATTTCTTGCGTGGAGTGGACCTCCGGAACTTCTCGGATCCCTTCGAGCTTGAGGATATCATTGCGTACGTCGAAAGCCTTGCGTCAGGGAACGCAGCTGCAAAGTCTGCGGTGGACATTGCATTGCACGACTGGATCGGGAAGAAGCTTGGTCAGCCCCTCTACAAGTTGTGGGGTCTGAGCAAATCGAAAACTCCGCTGACCTCCTTCACAATCGGGATCGATTCTCCTGAGATCATCACACAAAAGATTTCGGAGGCCGAGGAATACCCGATCCTAAAAATCAAGCTTGGAACGGACAGCGACAAGGAAATTATGAACACTGTGCGAAAGGGTACTGACAAACCAATCCGAGTCGATGCGAACGAAGGATGGAAGACGAAAGAGATTGCTCTGGAAAGAATCAAGTGGCTTGAGCAGGAGGGGGTAGAATTTATTGAGCAGCCTATGCCCGCGAACGACCTCAGCGGCTGTGCATGGGTACGAGAGCGTGTCAATCTTCCCCTCATCGCAGATGAGAATTGCATCCGTCTCCATGACGTACCGAAGCTGCACGAAGCCTTTGACGGCATCAACATCAAGCTCATGAAATGCGGCGGCCTCCGCGAAGCAATGCAAATGATTCACGTTGCGAAGTCACTCGATATGAAAATTATGCTCGGATGTATGATTGAATCCTCCGTGGCTATTACGGCAGCCGCGCATCTCTCGCCGCTCGTAGACTATGCCGACCTTGACGGGAACTTGCTCATCACAAATGACCCCTTTGCGGGCGTCAAGGTGATGGAGGGTAAACTTCTCTTAGGAGATGCTCCGGGACTTGGAGTTACCCCGAAAGACTAAGCTCAATGACGATGGCCGATGTCATAAAAATACTTCCGCCCGAATTAGCCAGTAAGATCGCAGCCGGGGAAGTGGTCCAGCGACCAGCTTCAGTGGTGAAGGAGCTAATCGAGAACTCCATTGATGCGGGCGCTCGCGCCGTCACTGTGGTCACCAGGGACGCGGGAAAATCTCTCATTCAGGTTGTTGATAACGGCGAGGGGATGAGTCCCGCCGATGCGAAGTTGGCCTTTGCGCGCCATGCGACAAGCAAGATTGCAGCGTACGACGACCTGGAGAACATCCGTACCCTGGGTTTTCGTGGTGAAGCTCTTGCGTCGGTCGCTGCTGTTGCTCAGGTTGAACTGAAGACGCGACGGGCATCTGAAGATGTCGGAACGATGGTTCGGATCGAAGGTGAGGACATGAGGGAGGCGGGGAAGGTTGGGATGGAACCAGGAACGTCGGTTGTTGTAAAAAATCTTTTTTATAACACACCTGCACGGAAGCACTTCCTCAAATCGAATGCGACGGAGTTTAGGCATATCTATGAAACCATTCAGCGCGCTGCAATCTCTCATCCAGAGATTGGCATTCGATTCGTGAGCGAGGAGGAGACAATTCTTGACCTGAAGCCCTCGTCGCTGGAAGACCGATTGACCGAGCTGTTCGGCGAGAGGCAAGTCAAGTCCCTCTTGCCTGTCAAAGAGGATGGCGAAGTTTTTCGTGCCTCAGGTTTCCTTGGCAAGCCTGAGTTTGCGCGGAAAGTTCCGGCCGAGCAGTTTCTCTTTCTGAACAAGCGCTTCATCATCAACCGCAATCTCAATCACGCGGTTTATTCAGGCTATGAGCATCTCATTGAAAAAGGCTCATATCCGTTTGTGCTTCTATTTCTCGATATCGACCCTCGTCGCGTTGACGTGAATGTTCATCCAACGAAGCTCGAGGTGAAGTTTGAGGACGAAAGGAGTGTCTATCGGTTCATCATGATGGCGGTACGTCGATCGCTCGGCGCCCACAACCTTATCCCAGCAGTCTCCCTCGAAGACGAAACTGGTATAGCCAAGAGCTCAAGATTGAAGTTCATGCGTACTTCGTTTGACCGTGTTCCATCCTCCGGATTTGGAGGTGTAAGACCTGCGCCTTCCCGAAACTTCGAGGTCGGTCCATCGGTAGAGGCGACCGGAGAAGTGCCTCGAGAGGTGGAGGCTCCTCAGCTCGAGAACAGGGAAGGTCGTTCCTTAGCAGTTCGACCAATCAGCCAGATCCAGAACAAGTACATTGTCTCAGAAATTGCATCGGGTATCTTGCTTATCGATCAGCACGCGGCCCACGAGCGTATCCTTTATGAGCAAGTCTTACCGCGTCTCGAAAAAGAGGCAGGGCAAAGTCAGCAGCTGATCTTTCCTCAGACGATTGAATTGACAGCAGGAGATTTTGCCACGGTGGCTGAGCTTCATCCGTATTTGGAGAAGATTGGTTTCCAGATTAAGTTTTTTGGAAGGCAGACCCTCGTTGTTGAGGGTGTTCCGCCGGATGTGAAACCCGGACACGAGGCGACGATTTTTCAAGAGGTACTCGACGAGTTCAAAGACGAGGGACGCAATCCGAAGTCGGATACAAGGGATCGCGTCGCGAAGTCCTATGCCTGCCGAGCAGCGATCAAGGCGGGGGACAAACTCTCCCACCAAGAAATGGTCGGTCTTGTGAATCAACTCTTTGCCACCCAAGTTCCTTACGTTTGCCCGCATGGGCGTCCGGTAAGTATTAAGCTCTCGATTGAGGA
>CAYHSB010000117.1:0-5452 GCA_964359185.1 uncultured Chitinophagales bacterium | reverse complement strand
TGAGGCATTGGACAAGCTCGCGCTTTGCCCGTTCGGGGCTCTTCCGGCGAACGAATTTCAGATCACATTCGTACGCCTTGGCCGCGTGTGCAAGCTTGATCTCGTCCGTCCCTGTCCACCAGTGTGTGCCTGCGATGCGTGAAACTTCACGCTCATCGACGAAGACCCCAAGCATAACCAACGCGTGTTTCAGCGCAAACGGACCACACGTCCATTTATTTGGTTGTGGATAGAGACCCATGAAGCGTTTCCTTTGCACACCGAGCATTGAATTAGGAACTTCCGTTCGCCACCGGACAGAGACAGCCCCACGAGCTCAATTTTCGGTTTGAATCGAGCAGGAATGGAGATTAGAAGAAGACGCATGCCGCGAGGCATGCTTCAACTACAACCCGGATGGGCTACGCCGTTGCTACTTTTTGACCTTTGTAGATCAACCCTACAACTACCCCCGCTATAAGTATCTCAATCACTCTAACTGCACCTCCTACAACTAGGAAATCAACCGGTGAGGTCGTTACCACCATGCTGCTGAATACCCCTGGCAAACTCATCAGTAACCCGACCCACAGACCGTATCGCAGCCCCTGACCAATCCCTGGTTTCCCCTCGTACCCTAGGCTAAACAGATAGACGAATATCGCAGAAAAGAGAAGGCGGGAAAGATACATCCATACTCTCAGCATCATCAAATTTTCCGGCTTCTGAAGAGTTTGCTCCGGGTACCAATTGACCAGCACGGCACGGTTCACAAGAAACGCCAAGATCGACAAAACAATGAATACGGCGCCAGTGGCAATGAGCCACTGCTTTAGATTAAGCTTGGAGTTCATAACTCCTCCCTTTTGATAGTTTGATGATTGAGTGGATTATCCCTCTCCACGTACCCATCATTCTGCATTTCTAACTCTCTCTTCATGAGACTCCAGCAAGGGGAGTCCATGCTTCAGCACAGATGTTCCGCAAGCCCGGATCTCTGGTGGAAGATAAATACTAATTGCTTAGATTGCTTTCAACAAAAACTGATACACGTTGATCTCTGCAGATCGAAAATGATCTGCACACGAGGTCAGGTACTTTATGTAGGTTTTGTATGTCTCTTCGGTCGTTACTCGGATCGCCTCGCCCCGATTTCTTTCAAGATTCGCCGCCCAGAGATCCAACGTGTGTGCATAGTGCAGGCGGAGGCTCTCCGCATGAAGAAGCTCAAACCCTCCGAGACGGCTGTGACTGACAACTTGCTCTGGATCTGGGAGCCTCCCACCGGGGAAGATGTTTGTTATGATGAAATGCGTCCAGCGCAAAAAGGTGAACGTCTTGTTTGGCTTCCCCGTCGTGATAGTGTGAAGAAGCATCAATCCATTCTCCGGAAGTATCTCCTTGCAGCGAGCAAAGAATGCATCGTATTTTGGAGGTGTGAAATGCTCGAACGCGCCGATCGAAACGATTTTATCACAAGGTTGGTTGTACGTTTCCCAACCTTCCAAGCGAAATTCCAATCCGTCCTGTCCTCTCGCCAAGCGGCTCGCATGCTCAAACTGATTCTTGCTGAGGGTTAGTCCAACAACCTTCACTCCATACTTCTCGCGGGCCCTTCTTGCCGTCGAGCCCCACCCGCACCCGATGTCGAGGAGCCTCTCACCCGACTTCAGCTTGAGCTTACCGAGCGTGAGATCGAGCTTCGCGATCTGCGCCTCTTCGAGCGTCTCCTTGCCTGTTGGAAAGTACGCGCACGAGTAAGTCATCGTTGGGTCAAGGTAGAGCTTGAAAAAGTCGTCCGAGAGGTCATAGTGCGCCTGCACGTTTTCAAAGTCGACGGTGAGGGTTTCAGGGTTCATAGTTCGAGTTCCTTGATGTGTTATTTTTCCAGACGCTTCTTCAACTCAGCTAATTTTTGCAATGCCTCGATTGGAGTCATTTTCTCCAGATCGAGTTTCTTAATTTCTTCGCGGAGTCTATCATCTCTCATTTCGAACAGCGTTAGCTGTACCTCCGTCGGAGCAATGCGTCCCTTGGCCCTGCGCGCCTCTTTTTCACCCAAATCTCCAACCTCTCGACGAGTCCCTACAGGTCTGTCGACCCCTAGGGTCGTAGACGAGTCATCGACCAACCCCGAACCATTTTCCCCATGCACTATCAATTCCGATCCTTCGAGGTTCTTCAGAATCTTCTTCGCACGCTCTGTGACCTCCTCCGGCAACCCGGCCATCTGCGCCACCTGGATGCCGTACGAGTGGTCGGCAAAACCAGGCGCCACCTTGTGAAGAAAGACCACTTTATCACCGTACTCTCGAACGTCAACCTTGAAGTTCTTAATTCGAGGGAAAATCTCCGCAAGCTCGTTGAGCTCATGATAGTGAGTTGCAAAGAGCGTCCGCGCACCAATTCGCTCATGTAAGTATTCCGTGAGAGCCCACGCAATACTGATGCCGTCGAAGGTACTTGTGCCCCGCCCGACCTCGTCGAGGAGAATGAGACTCCTCGGTGTAGCAGTGTTCACGATATGCGCTGCCTCGTTCATCTCAGCGAGGAATGTACTCTCGCCTGTTGCGATACTGTCCATCGCCCCGACCCGCGTATAAATCTTGTCTACAAGACCAATCTTCGCTGATTTTGCTGGAACGAAGCTCCCCATCTGGGCCATGAGGACGATGAGTCCCACCTGCCGCAGGAAGCTCGACTTGCCGCTCATGTTCGGACCGGTGATGATGAGAATTTGATGCTCTTCGGTATCGACGATGCAGTCATTGGGGATGTATCGCTCGCCGGGCGGAAGAAGTCGCTCGATGACAGGGTGGCGCCCATCACGGATTTCGACCCGTGTTCCTTCGTTCACCTCGGGGCAGCCGTACTCATAATCTACTGCCACTTCGGCGAGACTCACAAAACAATCGAGCGTCGCGATGATGTGAGCATTCTGTTGGATCGCAGCGGCATCCTCTGACACCATCCGTCTCAAAGCATTGAACAGGTCCGTCTCAAGCGCAAGGATTTTCTCTTCAGCATGGAGGATCTTCTCTTCGTACTCCTTGAGCTCTGGAGTGATATAGCGCTCGGCGTTCACCAGGGTCTGCTTCCGGATATAGTCTTGCGGAACTTTGTTCTTATGTGTGTGTGTCACCTCGATATAATAACCAAACACGTTGTTGAAACCAACCTTCAGCGAGACAATGCCAGTTCGATCTCTCTCCTTCTTCTGGAGATTCGCAATCCATTCCTTTCCACTGAATGCGAGGTCTCTGAGATCGTCGAGTTCTTTGCTGTATCCTTTCCGTATAACGCCTCCGTCGGCGAGGTTCAGCGGCGGATCGTCGACGATTGCGCTAGCGATCTGGTGAACCAGGGACGGAAGTGGTTCGAGGCTGTCTCGGAGTGAACTAACCTCCCGCGACACACAAGGCTGGAGGGTCGATTTGAGATTTGGGATTTGGGATAGAATCGACTTAAGGGCAATCACCTCACGCGGGTTTGCACGACCGGTGGCTATCTTTGCAATGAGCCGCTCGAGGTCGCCGATGTTCGCGAGCGTTTCCTTGACTTTGTTTCTCACCTGGCTTTTCTCGACCAGCTCCTTGGCCACTTCGAGACGCGCTCTGATCGGTTCAGACTTCTTCAGCGGCTGGACGATCCATTTCTTCAGCAGCCGCCCGCCCATCGGTGTTTGAGTTTGGTCGAGAATAGAGAACAAGGTCCCAAAACGCACACCCTCCATCAGCGGTGAGAGAATCTCGAGGTTCCGCTGAGTTGAGAGTGGCAATACCATGTATTCGCCGATGTCGTACGGGACGATCTTCTTCAGGTGGGCAAGGTTTGCCTTCTGCGTTTCCTGCAAGTAATTCAGAACTGCACCAGCAGCAACAATCCCGATCTTGAGTTCTTCAGAACCAAAGCCTTTAAGTGATTGCGTTTGGAAATGGTTGATGAGGATTTCGTAGCCGAAATCAAAATTGAAAACCCAATCCTCGACTTTCGTATACGTTTTCGAAAATTGACACCTCAAGAGTTCAGAGATCGCTGTGTAGTCTCGCTTCTGCACAAGTATCTCCGAGGGGGAAAGGGAGGCAATCTGTTCCCTCAATACCTTCAGAGGGAACTCACTCACCGCAAACTCACCTGTCGAAACATCGACGAATGAATAACCAATGAGATCTTCGCTCGTCACGAGCGGGCTTGGAAGTGCAATAGCCGCGAGATAATTGTTTTGCTTTTGTTCGAGAACTTTGTCGGAGAACGCAACGCCGGGCGTGACAACTTCAATGACATCACGCTTGACAATGCCCTTTGCAAATTTTGGATCTTCGAGCTGCTCGCACACGGCAACGCGATAGCCAGCCTTGAGAAGTCTCGGGAGGTAGGTATCGAGTGCGTGATGTGGAAAACCTGCTAGCGGGACTTCTGCGGCTGCCCCATCTCCACGCTTTGTCAATGTGATGCCGAGAACTCTTGAAGTAGTTTTCGCATCTTCTTCGAATGTTTCGAAGAAATCCCCCATCCGGAAGAGCAGGATCGTCTCCGGGTACTTAGCCTTGATCTTCTGATATTGTCTCATCAAGGGGGTGGCCATACGCCTAGCATGCTGAGAAGAAAGAGCAGGAAGAACCTCTCAAAATCCTTATTTCTCGCAGAATCCGCGTCCGATTCTGTGGAGCGGTCAACTACTGTGCTGTCTAACTTATCCTTTTTCCGTGTATAAATCAAGAAGGGCAAAAATAAAAAACCGACCCATTTGGGTCGGCTTTTGTCAGGAGAAGAAATCTCACCTACGCTCACCGAATACCGCCTCCAAACATCGCTACTGTAAACTGGGTAGTGAGTTTCACGTCTCGAACGAAATTCACTGCAATCTTCAATGGATTGATCCGATGAAGCCTTCCTCGCCGCAGATGCTCGAGGGTCCCGAACCAAAACTCGTTGAGATGCTGGCGAGAGTACGTGATCTTGTCTGAGAGAATATTCAACTTCTGAAAGTAGAGGACCGCCTTCGGCGGGACGGTAATCTTGATGTGCGAGTGTCCGTGAAGCTCCTTTACTTTGAGGGCAGCGCGCGCATAAGCCTCATGGAGCTCCTGCACACGAAGTTTTCTCCACTCTTTCACATCGGCACGGACTTTCTGGATCTCATCAATAACCCACTGTTCCTTCTCACCGCGTTTCCGTGTCTGAAGCCAAAGCTCTTCCATTTCGAGAAAGAGCTTCACCCATGCAATGAGGTAGCTTTTGATTTCTTTTGCACGCTTTCGGACGTGGACAAACCAAGGGTCGACGGCATAGCCTGGCCTGCGGGAAAGCCGGTCTTTGAGCCGGAAGAGCCCTGTAATCATTGGATGGTTATCCTCGATGTGAGACGCGCTCTTGTACCAGATGCAGTTCTTAAAGACATCCCAGTACCTATTAGGGGGTGTACGAAGGAGGATTTGTTTCATATTCTCGAAGCTGTAGAAGGAACGCCACG
>CAYHSB010000116.1:0-5468 GCA_964359185.1 uncultured Chitinophagales bacterium | reverse complement strand
TAGCGGAGGAGGCTGGCAAAGCCCGAAAGTGACAGCAGATTTTCTGGCGTCACCGCGACCTGAGCACTTCCAATGAGCGCAGTACGCTGTGTACTGTTGTTCTTTCGCCGTTCGCTTGTCTGGCGGAGTTCAAATCGATTTCGATCTGCTCCGGTAAATGATTTCGGCTGATGATCCTCGTCACGCTCGCCGTACCCGAATCGGAGGGATGCATTCATTCGATCACTCTGGTATTGGCCTTGAATAAAGGCGTCGAGCTTGAATTCGGAAATCTTAGTGTCAAAGAGACTTCCGAGCGGCGAGGCGAACGTCTTGTAGTTGATATTCTTGGCGATTCCCCGACGGTAGAGGCTAGTATTGATTGTGAACGAAAGATTACCGCCTGCCCCGTACCGAAGCTGATTGGTCACATCAACAATCTCTTCGATGCGCTGCTCGATATTGTTGCTCACACCAAAACTGCTCGCAACAAGAGAATCGGCGGGAAAATAGAAATCGCGGCGGTTTCTGAAGAATTGCACTCCCAGGCTGTCCTTGGTTTGCTGGAGAAAACTCTTTTCAATAAAGAGGGCAGCTGTATGGCTCTCGCCCTTCCTTGGGGTAATGCGATCTTCACTGAATCTCCCGTAGAAATTGGTCTTGTATCCCGAGAGGTCAAGTTCGCCTATCTGGGAAGCTATCCGATAGCTCAAGCCGTTGTCCTTCTGTCCAGTCTGGTTATCACTCTTAACGCCCACACTTGGAATGATGGTGCCAATTTTATCGAGTTGAAATCTCAAACCGACCAAGCCCGAGTGGATCGAGGCGCGATTGATTCCGATAGCGCGATTGTCTGAGAGAACAAGTGAGGAGGCATCAAACTGCATCCCGACTTTTTCAGTGAGTTTCCGTGCAACAACAAGTGCGAAGTTTTGATCAGCCTTGATGAACTTTTGGTGCGTCTGAATGAGTGTTGAGCGGAAAAGTTCGCGCAGACGAATGTCCCAGTCGCCGACCGATCCCTCGTAGTACGTGGTTCCCTTCCAGAAGTATGTGTTGAGGTTCCGTTCGAAACCAATGCTCGTTTGGTTGGGGGCGGTGAGGGTGTCTGATCTCGCTCCTTGAGTGATATGGCCGTACTCTTCCTGTGCAGCAACAGGGTTCACGAGAAGAACTATCGCTGCGAAGACCAAAATGCCAGTTGATCTCCAACTTGCCGATTCCATGGCTCGAGATGGGTCTGTAAACTCACCATTACCGCACTCAGTGCCACACGCGTGATTCAAAGAACTGGAGGAATTCTTTACTCCTCACGTCGTATGCAACGCGTGCGTTTGAGGGTCGTTTCTCGCCAGAAGGTCGCAGATCAGCGACTGACATTCCCCTTGTAAGTTTGCCTTCCGTCTTAACCTCCACGTGGAGATCACGCCTGCGGACAAAATTGGCTCTGATCGCGATACCGACGGTAAGTGGATCGTGGAGATAAGCACCAGAGGATCCTTCAGTCTTCTTATGGTATTCCATATACGTCTGCGTAAACCTCGCGATGAAAGTTCCAAGCCATATTGGATCTTCGGTTTCCATCCGGAGGACCTTGGATCGGTGGAGTACTACTTGCTCTGTGACGTCCAACGGCACGAGAGTGAGAGGCAATCCCGCTTGAAAAACTCGCTGCGCTGCGTCAGGATCGACGTACATATTGAACTCCGCAACGGGGCCCGTATTCCCCGGCACTCGAAATGCCCCACCCATTGCGATAATCTCCCTCACTTTCTTCATCGTTTTCAAATCCTTCTCGATAGCAAGAGCGAGGTTCGTCAGTGGGCCAAGGGCAACAATGGTGAGCTCGTGCGGGTGTTTTCGTACAATATCGAGAATAACTTGAACGGCATTTTCGCTTACAACTCGGTGCCGCGGAGGTGGGTAGCTAGAAGTTACGTTTCCAAGACCATCTTCTCCGTGAACTTCTGGCGCAGTGACGAGCTCCTTCATAAGCGGTTTCTTTGCACCTTGGGCGACAATCGGAACCTGCGTCGGCTGAAGAATGTCTAGAAGCAGGAGACAATTCCTCGTGCATTTTTCCACTTCGACGTTTCCTGCCACCGTCGTAATAGCTTCGACGCTAAGTTCTGATGATTTCAGCGCCAGAATGATTGCAAGTGCATCATCGACGCCGGTGTCCGTGTCGATGGTTATGGGTCTCATAGTTTCTTTGGTTCTATCAATTCTCTCCAGGTATGCTTGGGCGCATACCCCAACTTCGCTTCCGCTTTTGCGTTACTGATCAGGGATTGCTGTCCGCCAAAGTCGTCTGCAATGGTCCGGACTGCTGGGTAGTGTTCCTGCAGCAGGGCACGAGATTCTTTCCCCGTCCAATTCTCATTTGCCGTGATGAAGAAGATTTCGTAGCTACCGAGACTCTCCGATTCCAATGCCGCGAGGACCGCAGCGGCGAAATCTTCCACATGAACATATGCCCAGAGATTCTTCGACCACTTGGGATACTCGTGGACGAGCATGCGATACATCTCGATTTCTCTCTCCTCGGGAACCCAAATCCACGGCGGACGGAGACAGACTGTTTTCATCTCGTACCGTAGACAATACGAGCGGCAGATCTGTTCAGCAAGAAGTTTGCTCAGTCCATATGGATCTTGAGGGCACAGAGGATGATCTTCATCGATCGGAATATATGTCGGGGAAGCAGGCCTTGTCATGAACGCAAATCCCAGCACCGATTCACTTGAAACCAGCACGAGTTTCTTTATCCCACACCTCGCCGCTGCTTCGAGAAGATTGAATGTGCCAACAACGTTCACTGTAAAAACTTTCTCTGCAGGATCATTCAATGGATGTGGGATCCCCGCCATGTGCACTACAGCATCGAAGCCATGACTGAGCGCGTGGATGAGTGCGGGAAGGTTCATCACGTCGACCCAATAAAAGGGCCGAGGTGACGACGGTTCTCTGATATCGAGAACACTCACTTTGTGTGTGCTGCCGAGAAAATCGACGACATATTTGCCTACAAGTCCGCTGCCGCCTGTGACGAGAACATTCATCGAAAGAAAGGCCTATGAGAATTCAACCATTGTCCCCAGGGCTGGAATGCTTACGCGATCCACCCCTTTCTCTTTGAGGCTCTCAGCTAATTTCTCCGCGCGCTTCTTTTCGCCATGGACAAGGAAGATCTTCCGCAGTCTCCTCTGATCAAACCGCCCGACATAATTCAAAAGGTCGTTGTGATCTGCGTGTGCGCTGAAAGAGTTCATTACGGCGACCTCCGCTTTCAAGGAGTATTCTTCTCCGAAGATTCTAACCTTCTCCCACCGGTCGACCAGCTTCTTGCCAAGTGTGTGGTCAGCCTGATAGCCGACGATGAGGATGAGGTTCTTAGGATTCTCGATGTTGTGTGCAAGATGATGGAGGATTCGGCCGGCTTCACACATCCCGGAGGCAGCGATGATCAGGCATGGTTCATTGATGTCACTTAGACGTTTCGAGTCCTCAACGCTTGTGATGTAGTGCATCGTGCTGATGCCTAGTGGGTCATCATGATTCAAGAGATGACTCCGAGTTTCCTCGTCATAGCACTCGGGATGGAGCTTGAAGATTTCCGTGGCGTTCACCGACAGCGGGCTATCGACGTAGAGAGGAATCTTAGGCAACTTTCCCTCGTCCGAGAGCTGGTGGAGGAGATACACAAGGTCCTGAGTCCGACCAACACTGAAAGCTGGAACAATGACCTTGCCGCCTCGCTCGACTGCTCGTTTCAGCGTCTCCTCAAGTGTTGACTTCATCTGCTGTGGTGGGTCGTGAACTTTTCCCCCGTACGTGCTTTCGCAGATGAGTACGTCGACGTCCCCAGCGAACTCAGGGTCTCTGAGGATCGGCATGTTTGGGCGACCAAGGTCCCCAGTGAACCCGAGCCGGAGAATCCTCCCATTCTCCCTGATGGTAAGTGCTGTGACGGCTGAACCGAGAATATGTCCTGCATCGTAAAAGCAAACCTCGATGCCCTTCAGCACTTCAAATTTCGTGTGGTAGTCAAGTGCCTGAAAAAGGCTGACAGCAGTAGCGGCATCGGTGGCGTCGTAGAGCGGACTAACGGCTGGTTTGTTTTGATGGCGGTTTCTTCGGTTCAGATACTCTGCATCCTTTTCCTGAATGTGCGCGCTATCGGGAAGCATGATGGCGCAGAGGTCCCGCGTGGCCGAGGTTGAATAGATTGTTCCGCGAAACCCTTGCTTTGTCAATCCGGGCAAGTTGCCGCTATGGTCAATGTGGGCATGTGAAAGGATTACAGCATGGATAGACTTCGGATCAAAGGGGAAATGCGTGTTGCGTTCATTTGCTTCAGCGCGGTGACCCTGGTAGAGCCCACAGTCAAGAAGGATCCGATTGCCGTTGACGGAAAGGAGATGCATCGAGCCAGTGACTGTTTGGGCCGCGCCAAGGAACTGAAGTGTCATGAACTCTCGTAAGTTTCCGAAGAAATGAATGCGAAAAAACTTAAGAATTACGAGGTTGAAAAGCAAGGAAGGAGAGGAATTCAGTGCCTCTTAGCTTATCCGGAGTCAATCTTCAAAAGACCTGCTAACCGCCTTGAGAATACCTACCGTCCACGCAAGAGTGTCCTACTTCGAAGAGGAATTGGTCATCCTCTCTATCACAGCACTGCATACTGGGTCGAAGCCAACAAGACTCAGAGAGAACATCCGGCAATTCACAGAGGGACGGTACTGACCCTGATAGCTGGCAAAGGTGGTTCACTTCAAAAGCTTGATGCGGAATGTTGTCCCCTTGCGGAGCGTGCTCTCCTTCAGAGACAGTTTTCCCTTGTGATAATTCTCTATGATTCGTTTCGACAAGCTCAAGCCAAGTCCCCAGCCACGTTGCTTCGTGCTGTATCCGGGGCGAAAGATTTCCTTTCGGCGTTTAGGCTCAATGCCTTTCCCCGTGTCGCTCACATCGATGTAGAGTGCATTTCCCTTTTCGGAAATGCCGAAGGAGATCCTGCCTTTTTCATCCTCGATGGCATCGAGCGCATTCTTCACCAAGTTTTCGAGGACCCATTCGAAGAGTCCCCGATTGATCTTTGCGGTATATGTTTGTGCAGAGTCGAATGCAAGAGAGATGTGTTTACCAGTCTGGGGAATCCTCTTTTCGAAATACTTGATGATGCCACAGATCACGTCGTTGAGATTCTCCTCTCGCAAGTCTGGCTTGGAACCAATTTTGGAAAAACGGGCAGCGATCTTATTTAACCGCTGGAGGTCTTGCTCCATTTCTGCGGCAGTCGCTTCTAACTTTGGATTACCGCTGCTATGCATCTTGATCAGCTCAGTCCATCCCATCATGCTTGAAAGCGGTGTCCCGAGTTGGTGAGCTGTTTCCTTCGCCAGACCGACCCAGATATTACTCTGCTCGCTCCGCTTGATGTAGCTGAACCCGATGTATCCCATGAGAACAAAGAGCCCTGCGATGCC
>CAYHSB010000115.1:0-5636 GCA_964359185.1 uncultured Chitinophagales bacterium | reverse complement strand
GCGCATCCAACGAAGGCGTTTGCAAAGCAACATCTCAATTCATGCTTCGGGAAGACGGAAGCTTGGTTCATCCTCGAGACCCGACCGGACGTCGAGGAACCATGCGTTTACGACAGCTTTAAAGAGGAGGTCTCTCCGAAGCATTGGAGAGAACTCATTGACAAGCAAGACGTTCAGGAGATGATGCTACTTGTACACAAGATTCCTGTGAAAGCAGGTGATGTGGTGTACGTAAAAGCGGGACTTCCTCACGCGATTGGGGAAGGGGTATTCATGGTGGAATTGCAAGAGCCGACCGACTTTGCGATCATTTATGAGCGAGCCTGTGCCGGGTTTGCCTTCGAACCTAAGGATTGCTTTATGGGTCTCAATCCCGACCTCACGCTCTCATGCACGATTCACCGCGTGTACTCTTGGGAAGACGTGCAGCGCGAGCTTCTTATCAAGCCCGAGGAATTGAGAAGAGAAGGTGACAGTACTGAGGTACAGCTGCTGGGTTACGACACAACCGAATGCTTTGCAGGTCACCGTTTGACTGTCGTTGATCATTTGAATGATGACACGCATGATCGATTCTGTATCCTGATTGTTCTGTATGGCTCAGGGACACTTGTGCATGAGAACGGCGAGTTGAGGCTCCGTCGCGGACATGAGATTTTCCTCCCCGCTGGTATTGGGCAGCATGAGTTTAGAAGCCAGCCGGGAAAGAAGATGACGATCATGAAGTGTTTGCCCGCTGCGTTGTGACGCAAGTAGTTGGGAGGACAGGATTCTGTCCTGTCCAGGGTGGACAGACGAGGACGTCTGTCCTACCAATCCTATGTAAAGTTGCGTCAAGAGGCTGTCCCGACGGTTGCAGAGCTTACAGGTCTTCATTACGAAACTTTCCCGTGTTGCCGTAGAATGCAAGGTCGCATCCTTTGAGGAGATTCTTCGTCCAAGAGAGAAACAGACGTCTTCTCTCTCGACTTCTGCTATGATTCAGATCAGCAACATCACCAAGAAATTCGCAACGGTAACTGCACTCGACGGGGTTTCGCTCACCGTTCGTGAGAAAGAGTTCTTCGGCTTGCTTGGACCGAATGGTGCGGGAAAGTCGACCATCATGAACCTTTTGGTTGGGTATCTCAATCCCGATGAAGGTGAAATATTCATCAATGGGGAAAAGGTCACACAGGATGGTTTGCACACCCGGAAGAACATTGGCCTCGTGCCTCAATCAGTTGCATTGTATGGCAACATCTCAGCTCAGGAGAATCTCGAAATCTTCGGAAGCTTCTACAGGATTGAGAAAAACCTGTTACAAGAGCGGATAAAGGAAAAACTTCAGCTGGTTCAGTTGTACGATCGCCGAAAGGATAAGGTGAAAACCTTTTCAGGGGGTATGAAGCGCCGGCTGAACCTTATCACGAGCTTGCTACATGATCCCCCCATCTTGCTGTGCGACGAGCCGACTGTCGGGGTCGACCCTCAATCGCGCAATGCGATCTTTGATTATCTCCTTTTGCTCAATGAGCAGGGTAAAACAATTGTCTACACGACTCACTATATGGAAGAAGCTGAGCGGCTCTGCAGCCGCATTGCGATAATCGACTTCGGAAAGATCATGGCACAGGGAAGTGTTGAAGAACTGCTGGAGAGACTTCCCTACGAGGAGTCAATCTCGATAAAGAAAAACCAGTCAACCATAGCGAAGATTGGCGTCCTTAAGCAGTTTGGAAGACTAATCGATGAAAACGATCACTATGAATTAACGCCGGATGAGGGGTTTCAATTATCGACATTTTTTTCCTCCATTGAACGAAACGGAATGAGTTACAAGTTCATCGAAATGCACAAGCCCACGCTGGAGGCACTTTTCCTTCATCTGACGGGAAGGAGTCTGCGCGATTGAGAGCAGTTGTCAAACTCATTGCCAAAGATTATAGGTTATTCTGGAGCGACAAAGTTGGCGTCAGCTTGACGTTCGTCATCCCCATGGTGTTGATCGTGATCTGGGGCGCCGTCTTTGGCAATGTTACTTCCGGTCCTGACAGCCTCAGGTTGGCATTTGTCAACAACAGTACATCGGCTGTGGCAAAGAACATCGAGAGAGTGCTGGATACGACGAAAGCTTTCAAGTTGATCAAATCCTACAAAGACGAGAGTGGTCAAGAAGTTGCTTTCGACACGAACTCTGTGAAGGATTATGTGAGGAAGGGAAGTGTTTCTGCGGCACTCGTGATCCCTGTAGATGCCTATACGGATACATCGGTGGGTCTGAAGCTTAAATTCTACTACGACCCGAAGAATGATATGGAAATGCAGATGATACAGGGGATGCTTCAGCAGACCATAATGTCACAGCTTCCGGTTGTGTTCCAGCAAAGCATGCGGCGTCGGGCGATAGGGTTTTTGGGCCCAGACTCTGGGAACGCCTTCAACAAAGAGATCGCTTCGATCGTCGGCAAGTATTTCAAGATTGATCCCAAATGGATTACCAATCCCCCCTTGAATGATACGAGTTATCTTGCTGGAAGTGCATCGACTGGAGGGGAGAACTTCTTCGGGAATATTCTTCAGCTCGAGAAGGAACAGCTTGTCGGAAAAGAGATCGCAAATCCATGGGCCACGCGCAGCGTTGGTGGATGGGCAATGATGTTCTTGTTGTTTACGTTAACAGCTACCTCGGCTTCACTGTTTGACGAGAAAGCCAATGATGTTGTTCTCAGACTTCTTGCTTCTCCGGTTTCGCGTGTCCATATCCTCTGGAGTAAATACTTGTATAACATCTCACTGGGATTCATCCAGCTCATTGTGCTCTTCGTGGGTGGTTCGTTACTCTACAAGATTGACATCTTCTCAAATTTCTTTAACCTGATCCTCGTCGTGGTGGCTGCGGCTACGGCATGTACAGCGTTCGGGATGCTCCTTTCGGCAGTCAGTAGAACTCGGGCACAGGCGAATGGCTTAGGGACGTTCTTGATCCTCGCGATGAGCTCGATTGGTGGTGCGTGGTTCCCGACGGCGTTTATGCCGACCTACATTCAGGCGATCAGCAAATTCACAATCGTCTATTGGTCGATGGAGGGGTTCCTTCAGGTCCTCTGGCGTGGCGTAGGAACTCTCGATATTCTTCCGAACTTGGGAGCCTTGCTCGGTATTTCGCTTCTCATCTCAAGTGTGAGCGTCTGGCAATTCAAGAGAGGGCATATATTCTGATTGTCTATCGGGTTCAGGGAATCGGCTTCATGTACGTGAGCAGCCCGCTGCCTAAGAGCCGATTGTTGATTTCAACTCAGGATTCTCTCGATCCAACTCTAGATAGGAAACTCGAATGATCAACGTCCTCTATTGCGGTGACTCATCGGCAAACATATCGAACATTTTCTTTCAGAGTCCGTTCTTCTTCGAACAGAAGGGAATGGATGTGAAAGTATGGGGTGAGCATCTCATCAAGGCGCTCGAGAGCGATCCAGACATTCACGTGACGCACATGCCGTCCTGGGTTGCATACAAAAAGTTTCCGACATCTCTTGAAGAGCTCCAGAAGTATGACGCAGTGATATTGAGCGACGTTGAAAATGTTGTCCTCACACTATACGAAGAATTTTTTCCTTCCCAGCCTGAGAAGCACCTCGTTCTTCCAAACCGTCCCAAGCTGATTTCGGAGTTCGTCGAACGCGGAGGTGCATTCATTATGGGAGGAGGATGGCTGAGCTTCACAGGGCGGATGGGTATCGGCGGTTGGCATAAGACCCCTGTAGCGAAGATTCTCCCCGTGGAAATGCTCGGCGTAGACGATGAGATGGAAACTCCTGAAGGCGCTATCCCGAAAGCAGTGGTGACTGATCATCCCATCATGAAAGAGATCGATTGGAATGCTGCTCCGCCGTTCCTCGGATACAATAAGACTCGACTGAAGGCTGGCACAACTCTCCTGGCAACGATCACTGAGGATAACGATCCATTCATCGCGGTCTGGGATTACGGGAAGGGTAGGACGATGGCGTTCATGTCCGACCCCGTTCTGCATTGGGGGTACAATTTCATTCGGTGGAAACACTACCAACAGTTCTGGATCCAGGCCATCCGGTGGCTCACGAGGAAATAGTTTTCTAGAATTTTTTTGCTACTTTCAGAAAGAAAAGGTTTTTGACCCACAAGCAATCGAAACCATAGGAGGACCAAAATCATGAAAACCCATCTCTCTTACCTTCTCAGTCTCCTTTTACTTCTCTCTTTACCGGCAACTGCTCAGGATTCTCTCGTGTCATCAAAAAAGAAGGCGAAAGAAGGTCAGAACCATGTGGGGTGGAAATCCTACGGAGGAAAGATCACTTTGGATAAAGCCACTCCACTTGCCTCCATCTTGGAAAGGAAAGAGACCGCCGACAGTAGCGAGGTGCTCTTTGAGGGAGCAGTGCTTGAGGTTTGCCAAGGCAAAGGGTGCTGGATGGTTATTGGCGATTCAGCAACGAATGTGCGTGTCGAGTTCAAAAACTATGGGTTCTTTGTGCCCTGGGATTCCGAAGGAAAGAAAGTGAAAGTGCAAGGCCTCCTGAAGGATAAATCGATCAGTGCGGAAGCAGCCAAGCACATGGCAGAGGAGATGAAGCACCCTCCAGTGAAGATGGAAGACATCAAAGACCAACAGACGACTACCGTCTTCGTTGTGAGCGCTGTTTCAATCAATGGTGGAAGCCAGATCAGTGCGAAGCAGCGTACAGTCATTGAAGGAAAAATGAAGCACGAAGAACATAAGCACAAGGAGCACGTTCACTAGTCGTTGTGGATAAGGAATTTACTTCATACATTTTACGCAGCGAAGGGCAGCGGATTCCGAATACGACTTGAGCATCCACACTTCATCTCAGGGCTAACGCATGATACCTGAAGAAGCCAGCAAACTCCAGGATGAGATCTTGAGAAAGATGCCGGGGTGGAAGCGCCTGAAGATATCATGTGATCTGTACGATTTTGCCCGGGCACTTGTTCGCTCCCGGATTAAGAGCAAGCATCCTGAACTTGGCGACGAGGAAGTGGAACGACTTGTGACCGAGAGATTCAAGAGATGAACCAGATAGAGCTCTTCGGAATCGTCATTGATGTGCTCAACCACCTGTCAATCCCCTACATGATTGTTGGCTCGATCGCATCCACCACCTACGGCAAACCCAGACTTACTGATGATATGGATATCGTCGTTGATATGCGGAAGGACCAAATCCCCAACTTCGCGTCCAGCTTTGACAAGAGCTGGTTTGTCGATGGAGAAATGATTCAAAAGGCGGTCGATGAGAGGTTCCACTTCAACCTTCTTCACATTCCCACCGGAATCAAGATAGACTTTTTCCTTGTGAAGGAAGCACCATACGATCAGGAACAGTTTGCACGAAGAAGAAGAGAGAAGTTTACTGAGAAGAGGGATGCCTTCTTTGCTTCTGTCGAGGACGTTATTATCAGGAAACTTGATTATTACTTTGAGGGGAAGTCAGAGAAGCATTTAGACGACATTCGAGGCATCCTCGCGGCCTACGAAGGCGAGATCGATCTTTCCTACATTACCAGGTGGGCAACAGAAAGAGGGACCTTCCAGATTTGGCGAGAGCTCAAACAACAGGGAAGTTGATCTAATGAGTATTGCCGTTGAGAAT
>CAYHSB010000114.1:2417-5716 GCA_964359185.1 uncultured Chitinophagales bacterium | reverse complement strand
CGGTTTCACGTCTCATCGGGGCACCGCCGGGCTATGTCGGATACGAAGAGGGAGGGCAACTCACAGAAGCAGTCCGCAGAAAACCATACTCAGTCGTCCTTCTAGACGAAATCGAAAAAGCCCATGCAGAAGTGTTCAACGTCTTGCTTCAACTCCTCGACGAAGGGCGCCTGACCGACAGCAAGGGTCGAACCGTGAACTTCAAGAACACGATCGTCATCATGACATCGAACATGGGTTCGCACCTCATCCAGGAGCGACTGGAGGAAGCAACGGATGAAAACCGGGATGATGTGATGAGTGAGCTTAGAGTGAAGCTCTTCGAGATGCTTAAGCAGAATATTCGTCCGGAATTTCTCAACCGGATTGACGAGATCATTCTCTTCAAACCATTAACGCGGGAGGATATTCGGCAAATTGTGGTACTACAGCTCAAGCGAGCGCAGGTGATGCTGGCGGAGAAGAATATCAAGCTTGAGTTTACTCAAGAGGCAACAGATTGGCTCGGAAAGCTTGGTTACGAGCCAGCCTTTGGCGCGCGCCCACTCAAGCGTGTGATCCAGAAGCGCGTCGTGAACCCTTTGTCGCAGAAGATTCTCGCTGGTGAATTCACAGAGGGCGATACCATTGAAGTCGGACTCGATAGGAGGGGATTGATCGAGTTCACGAAGAAGGTTGAGAAGGTGGAAGTGAAGTAGGAATGAAGGTTCCAGATTCAAGTAGCAAGGGGGGTCTGGTCTTGACTCGTCGAGGATCAGGCCCTCTTTCGTTTTATGATCATGTACCTACCATCATTAAGCTCGAAAGGCGGACTGAGTTGACCTGGGGCCAACCTCTCGAGGGCGACGCGCACAGCCGCTGGCAGAGTATCATAACGGACAGTTTCTCTGAACCCTCCGTGAGAGGCCGATGGCGCCTCTGAGTACCTCTTTGCAATCTCTGAAAAGTCTGCACCTGACTCGAGGAGACTCGCCAGGGAGTCGGCGAGATCCTTTCTGCTTACGACAATTTCATAGAAACTAATTGATTCAGTGAGCTTGGTGGAAAAGAGAACTTTTTGGTGGACAACGATTGGCACAGGTTTCCCGCCCTTTGACGCCGGATAGTACCTCCATTTCTTTGCGGCGATGAGCGCAGCCGAATCGAGATCAGCCTGACCGCTTGATTTCAGAATCGTCACCCCACGGACATTTCCCGCCTCGTCAACCCGTAGGCTGAGTACGACCTCAGCATTTTCTTGTGAGAGAAGAAACTTTTCTGGGTAAGTTGGCGGAGTGTATTCACGAAGCTTTGGGAGGGTGTCGTACTCGTTGAGCAGCTCTGCAGAACCACCGCATCCCCCCAGGATGGCAGCCGTTATTGCTGAGAAGAAATACGATCGAAGGGAGATGCACCAGTTCGTCTTCATCCAAAATCCTCCTCGACGAGTCTTGTATCGAGCCTACAATGGAAAGTAGTTACTGGCGTGCTCAAAGTCAATATCACTGTGTTTCGTTTCATTGCAACTGAGAGAAGTTTTTTCTACATTTTGATAACGCGATTACTCGACTCATTCCGAAGATGAGGATTGCATGTCTGCTATAATCGTCCACGCTGGTGCCTGGGATATTCCAGACGACCGGATTCAATCCCACAAGGATGGCTGCCTGAAAGCACTTCTCAATGGTTGGAATGTCTTGAAGGAAGGCGGTTCCGCCGAGGAGGCAGTAGAGGAAGCTATCAAGGCGTTTGAAGATAACCCTGAGGTTGATTCGGGACGCGGATCTGGCCTGAACGCCACCGGCATTATTGAGATGGATGCAAGCATGATGAACGGCACAACATTCCGCGCAGGGGCCGTAGCGGCAGTTCGCAATATCCTGAATCCCATAAGCCTGGCACGAAAAGTTATGAACGAATCTGAACATGTCCTGCTCGTCGGCGAAGGTGCAAATCAATTTGCACGCGAAGTTGGAATTCAGGAGTGCTCGGCAGATGAGCTGGTCGTTGAACGAGAACGGAAGAAATGGCTGGAGTTCACTCGTGATCGGAGAGCCGAGACGATAGCTAATTCGATGGACCATGCTGACACCGTCGGGGCGGTTGCGCTTGACTCATCCGGAACAATCGTTGCGGGTACCTCGACGGGTGGCACACCACAGAAACTTCACGGGCGTGTTGGTGATTCTCCCCTCATTGGTTGTGGAACCTACGCTGACTCAAGTGTTGGAGGGATTTCCTGTAGTGGACGTGGCGAGAACATCATCAAGGTCGTCCTCGCCAAGACAGTGATTGACTTCTTATCTGAGAACGAAGGTGACCCTCAGCAGGCAGCCGAAGATGGGATTTCCCTTCTCGAGAAGAAAGTCAAAGGAACAGGCGGAGTCATTGTGATTGGAAGAGGAGGAAAGGTAGGTTGTGCTTACAACACACCGCGTTTTGCGCGCGCGTACCTGGCTTCGGAGATGGGAGAACCTGTGGTTGCAATATAGATTGCAATTTCAAAGTCGTTTTAGGGTCGAACTTGTATCTTTTGAATCCTTTCATCCGCCCGTCCCGCTTTCTAGGACGAGGTCTCGTCCCGTAGTACGGGATGGACTGTGAATCCGCTTTCTTTCCCCGATGAAGACGGCGTCCTTGCTCGGACATACATTCGAGCTGTTTGATTTGGTTGAACATGATCGTCTTCCCGCAGATCGCGTCGTCGACCGGTTTTTCCGCGCAAGGCACTACCTTGGCTCAAAGGATCGACGATTTATCGCAGAAGCGGTGTACGGGATGCTTCGACACAAGCTGCTCATCGAGGAACTCTTTCGCTTGGCGATTCGAGAGGTAAATCAGGGTAACGGTTCCCAGGGTCTTCAACCAACTATCGGTTTGTATTTGACATACCTCCTTACTATCGAGGGCAAGGATCCAGCCGCTCTTTCTGATTCGGTGGGCTCTTATTGGAAAATTTATTACCCTCGCCTGCCTCTGACGCAGGTGGCTCAAGCAATCCTCCGACATCGTGATCTTGATCTCGGTGGAAAGAGTGCAGTAGATCGTGTTTCTTTGAGATACTCATTTCCGAAATGGATGGTGGAAGAGTGGCTTGGGCGTCTGGGTGAATCAGAGACAGAGGCTCTCTGCGCGGCATCGAACATTCCGCCTCCATTAATTGTCCGCGTAAACACGTTAAAAACTTCTGTGGACGAATGTCAGGAAAGGTTGAGACAGGAGGGAATTGAATCAACACGCACGAAGCTATCTCCATTCGGGCTTGTTCTTTCCAAGCGTGTGAATCTCCCTTCATTGCAATCCTTCAAGGAAGGGTGGTT
>CAYHSB010000114.1:0-2317 GCA_964359185.1 uncultured Chitinophagales bacterium | reverse complement strand
AGCAAGTCTCCTCGCAGCAGCGTAAACTGCTAGAGCAGTGGTCTTCGATGGTCAAGCCGGGCGGAAGACTCGTGTATGCCACCTGCACACTCTTGCGGGAAGAGAACGAGGATGTCGTCGAGGACTTCCTGACTAAGCGCGGAGATTTCACGCTTGTTCCACCGGCAAGCCTTTTATCGAATCTGAATCTCTCTGAGCTCTCACGGGATGCGTATCTTTATCTGTATCCGCATCGCCACGGCACAGGTGGGTTCTTTGCGGCGGTGATGAGAAGGGGATGATAGAGGGTCGAATAACCGGATCCAGAGTGGGGATTTGAGTTGAATCAAATCCTATTGAAAAATAACTTGCAAGGGGTTCAGTGCAGTCCCAAAATGCACGCGGCTCATGATGCTTTGAGACTAGTATGACCCCATCCCAACCTTCCCCTGAAGGGGAAGGAGTGGAAACGGCGCCATTATCAGCCCGCAGGTATATTCTGAGAGATGGCTAAATACTTCTTGCAATATCCACAGAGAGGAATTTCCAAATCCCGATGGCTTCGGAGAGAAATGACTGAGGCTGAAGCGAAGCTCTGGTCATTGCTTCGAAACAAAAACCTTGGCGTCCGCTTTCGCCGACAGGTTGCATTTGGTCCATACATCTTAGATTTCTTGGCGATCAAGCCGAAGTTAGTGGTAGAGCTTGATGGGAGCCAGCACTTTACCTCAAGATCGCATGAAATGGACCGACAGCGGGATGAGTATCTGAAGAAGAAAGGGCTCTCGGTCGTACGCTACAGCTCTGGAGAATTCGTCAGAAATCCAGATGGCATTGTCCAGAACATTTATGAGCATGTTCAAAAGAAGTTGAGCCAAGACAGTACCCCCTCTCCTCCCAGGAAAGGGGCGGTCTACGACTCTATCGAGTCGAAGACTCGTAGAGGGTGAGGTCTTGGAATGAGATTTATCACTTTTTCATTTTTCAGCCATAGGCTGATCTCCTCCAAAGGCGGATGAGCCTCTGGCTCAAGCCTTCGGCTGAGACTTATGACTTGATCCTTGGAAGACTATCGCAAATACCTCAAGCCCGAGGTCATCTCAAAGCTCGCGAACATGGACTTGCGGGCGCGACTTGTCGTCGAGGGATTTATCACAGGGCTCCATAAGAGTCCGTATCATGGCTTCAGTGTGGAATTTGCAGAGCACCGCCAGTATATGCCGGGCGACGAGATCAAGCACATCGACTGGAAAATCTACGGTCGCACCGACCGGTATTACATCAAACAGTTTGAGGAGGAGACAAACCTTAAGGCGTACCTCATCGTCGATGCGAGCAAGTCGATGGACTACTCCTCTGACGGGCGTGTGCGAAAGCTGGAGTACGCGTCATACCTCGCAGCGGCGCTGGCGTATTTGATGATCAAACAACGAGATGCGGTTGGACTTGCTATCTACGACGAGAAGATCAGGGAGTATCTGCCGCCCCGTTCGACCAAGTCATATCTAAACTTGATCTTCAAAGAACTGGCCAACATGCGTGGCAGCAGCAAGACGGGAACGGCGCCTTCGCTCCACGAGATCGCTGATCGAATCAAACGAAGAGGTCTCGTCATTATTCTCAGCGATTTCTTTGATGATCCAGATCAGGTGGTAACAGCGTTCAAACATTTCCGCCATCGGAAGAACGAGGTCATTATCATCCAGATCCTTGATCCTCTTGAGAAGAGCTTCGCTTTTGGCAGGGACGCAGTGTTCAAGGATATGGAGACATCTGAGGAACTGATGACACAACCCTGGCACATCCAGAGGTCCTATCAAGCGGCAATGCGGGAGTTCCTCGAGAGGTACAAAAAGGAATGTCGGGAGAATGATATTGACTACCTGCTCGTGGACACCTCAACACCCTTCGATGTAGCACTCCTTGAATACCTCACGAAGCGCCAGCGGTTGAGGTAGCTTTAGGAGAGTCATGTGTCACGTCGAACGAAGTCGGGCCTACGGCCTTGCAGGGAATACCTCGCAGGAAGAACGGCGGAGAACGCTTTGTTCCGACAAGGTCTCCCGACCTTGTCGTGTCGAGGTCATGAGACCTCGACGAACTGCCGACGCTCTTTGCTCTCAAAGCTTGCCTCTCGATTCTATTAATGTCTGGGTCTGATCCGCAAGGCCGGGGGAGACCTCGCGTGAACAGTGTGCCGTACTCACTCAAGGACGAAGATGTTTTTCTTCCTGCACATATCCTTGAGTATCTTCGGCCATACGGTAACGCTTACTTCTCCAAGGTGCGCCTTCTTGAGCAGAAGCATATATGTGCGGGACTGTCCGATGCCTCCACC
>CAYHSB010000113.1:0-5752 GCA_964359185.1 uncultured Chitinophagales bacterium | reverse complement strand
GCGGATTAAACTGAGCGGATTTGGGATGTGGCCTACGGCTCTTCGAGCCGACAGGCTCGTAGAGGATATGAGATGTGTGCTTTTTAAACTCATATCCCATATCTCACAACGCACATCTGACTATGTACTTTGCGAGGGTCATTGGAACTGTCTGGGCAACACGGAAGGATGAGAACCTGCATGGGTTCAAGCTGCAATTCATCCAGCCGCTGAATCGAAATCGGGAGAACGTTGGTGACCCGATCGTTGCAGTCGACACGGTGGGGGCGGGTCCGGGCGAGACGGTGCTCTATATAACTGCGCGGGAGGCGGTGATTCCCCTGCCAGTCGAGATGGCGCCGGTGGATGCGAGCATTGTGGGAATTGTTGATAGGATTGATTTGCACGAGACCGGAGAAATCGAATGAGGAAGCTTCGAGTTACAGCCGAAATCTGGAAGGAAGGTACAATGTTCACCGCATATTGCCCGGAGCTGGATGTTGCGGGGTGCGCTAAGACTCCAAATGAGGCAGGGAAGAACTTGCTTGAGGTGATTGACATTCATCTTAAAGAGACGAGGAAAATGGGAACTTTAAAGAGGTTCTTGAAAAGTACAATGATCGACCGGCACGTGTTCAGGGTGGGTAGGAGAGTGTGATGGCTGTGGGACTTGATCAATAAGAAGTTTATTTTTTCTTATTCAGGTGGGACACTAAATGGTTAAAATCAGTAAGCAATATACAAATCGTGAGAGTCAATCGCTCGATAAGTACCTGCAGGAGATCGGGAAGGTTGAATTATTGACTCCGGATGAGGAGGTCGACCTTGCGCGAAAAATCAGGAAGGGTGATCAGAAATCTCTCGAGAAGCTGACGAAGGCAAATCTGCGGTTCGTTGTGAGCGTCGCGAAACAATATCAAAATCAGGGGCTCTCGCTCGGAGATTTGATCAACGAGGGTAACCTTGGTCTAATCAAAGCAGCGAAGCGGTTTGATGAAACGCGCGGCTTCAAGTTCATTTCGTACGCAGTTTGGTGGATTCGACAGTCGATTCTTCAGGCGCTGGCGGAACAGTCGCGCATCGTGAGATTACCGCTGAACCGTGTTGGAGCGCTCAACAAAATTGGGAAGGCGTTTAGCACACTGGAACAGGAATTCGAGCGCGAGCCGAGTGCGAGTGAGTTAGCTGAAGAACTCGACATGTCCCTCTTTGAAGTTGCCGATACTCTGAAGATCTCTGGGCGACATCTGTCAATGGATGCGCCGTTTGCTCAAGGAGAAGACAACCGGCTCCTCGACGTCATCCAGGACGAACGGACCCCGTTGCCCGACAATGAACTCATGCGTGAGTCTCTCAGTCGCGAGGTAGAGCGCGCCCTCTCAACCTTGAGCGACCGCGAAGCGGAAGTTATCCGTCTGTACTTTGGACTCGGGCGAGAACATTCTCTTACACTCGAAGAAATCGGGGAGAGGTTCAGTCTCACGAGGGAGAGGGTTCGACAGATCAAGGAGAAGGCGATTCGGCGTCTGCGCCATGCATCGCGAAGCAAGGCGCTGCGGTCGTATCTCGGATAAGAAATCTAGGAAAAGTTGGTGCACCTACTTCGACCATCAATGCGCCAACTTTTTCTGTTCTAGTTGGCTGTAACACTCTTAACATTCAACTGTTTGAAGCGAGGGGATGTCAATACTTCCAATATATCTTTACGGGGCTGACCTCTTACGAAAGAAAGCCAAGCCCGTCCGAGATTTTGATGATTCGCTCATCGAGCTCATCCATAGCATGTTTGAGACGATGCACAATGCAAATGGGATAGGACTTGCGGCAAACCAAGTCGGCGTGTTGGACCGGGTGATCGTGGTCGATATTTCCGATATGGAAGAGGGCAAAGGCACAAAGCCGATGGTGCTGATCAATCCTGAAGTCACTGCTAGAGTGGGTGAGGCCTCAATGGAAGAGGGATGCTTAAGCATTCCAGGAGTTCGTGATACATTAAAACGGTCGGAAAAGGTGACTGTTCGTTTCAAAGATGGAAGCTTCAGTGACGCCACCGTGGAGGTGACCGGGTTGCTCGGGCGCGTCATCTTACACGAGATCGATCATTTGAACGGGGTTCTCTTCACAGACTATCTCAGTCCGGCTAGACGTCGGTCGCACAAATCTCAGCTAGAGAATATTCGCAAGGGGGAGATTGAAATTAACTATCCAGTCGTCCAGCCAGAGGCAGTTCCTAGGTGAGGATCTCCAGTTGAAGCTTCAGTGGCTTGTACCGACCCTGCCAGACATCTTGCCGACGTAACAACTAGCCTACTCAGGAATGTCATAGCTTCGCAAACGAGAAAATCCACACCGCAGAGAATACTCTCACCAACAAGTTCATTCTGTGTCTCACAGTCGAGCAACTAATCAAGATCTGAGATGCGCATTATTTTCATGGGGACGCCAGAGTTTGCAATCCCCAGTCTAAAGATCCTGCTTGAGAACCAGTACGAGGTGATGGCGGCTGTCACTGCTCCTGACAAGCCACGGGGCAGAGGGCAAAGGCTAAGTTCACCCCCGGTGAAAGAATTCGCCTCCAAGCATTCTCTTGCGGTTTTCCAACCGCTCTCGCTGAAAGACAAAGAGTTTGTTAATCAGATCGTACAGCTTTCTCCTGACCTTATCGCAGTCGTTGCATTCCGAATCTTACCTCGCGAGGTGTTTGAGATTCCAAGGTATGGGTCCTTCAATCTTCATGCGTCGCTTTTGCCGAAGTACCGAGGTGCGGCTCCCATTAATTGGGCGATCATTAAAGGTGAGAAGGAAACGGGTGTCACAACATTCCTTCTTCAGGAGAAAGTGGATACCGGGAGTATTATCCTTCAGGCCAGAGTGAAAATCGGAGAGGATGAAACGGCAGGGGAACTTCACGACAGACTCGCAGCGGTGGGTGCCGAGATTGTTCTCCAGACGGTCCGACTGATTGAACTAGGGAAGGCAAAACCTCATGCTCAAGATGAATCCTTGGCGAGCCCTGCCCCCAAAATACACCGGGAGATGTGCAGAATTGATTGGGCGAAAACAGCGCAGGAGGTCCACAATTTTGTCCGAGGGCTCTCTCCCGACCCTTGCGCATTCACTTTTCACAATGGAAAGTTGCTG
This sequence comes from uncultured Chitinophagales bacterium, assembly GCA_964359185.1. Taxonomy (GTDB): domain Bacteria; phylum Bacteroidota; class Ignavibacteria; order UBA10030; family JAHEZR01; genus CAYHSB01. The sequence continues at coordinate 2,632 of CAYHSB010000113.1, read as the reverse complement.
AACATTTACAGAACCAAGAAGACTGGAGTGAAAGTTCATGAGGCAAGCCCCGGCCTGGTGGTGAGCAAGACGGATAAGGAACTCCAGGTTGTGACAGAAGACGAGGCTCTTGCAATTGAGGAGCTCCAGCAGGGGGGGAAAAAAAGGATGCAGATAGAAGAGTTTCTCAGGGGATACAGACTCGATAGGGGTGATCGGCTTGGCTAAGGCGATTCTCATTGTCGATGACGAAAAGGACATCGTTGAGATGCTGAGATATAACCTTCAGAAGGAAGGCTTCCACGTGTGGACTGCTTCTGATGGAGAGAGTGCTCTTGAACTTTCCCGGAAACTCCCCGACCTCATTCTCCTTGATGTAATGCTCCCCAGGCTCGACGGCTGGGAAGTCGCTCGGCGTCTGAAGGCAAACAAGAATACAGCACAGATCCCGGTAGTCTTTCTTACCGCTCGAACAAGCGAAATAGACGAAGTGGTTGGACTCGAACTTGGTGCCGATGATTACATTGTCAAGCCAATCAGTCTCCCGAAGCTCATGGCGCGGATCAGAGCCGTCTTCCGCCGAAAAGAAGCTCCATCAGAACCGGCTGAGAAGGATGTGATCCACCTCGGGGAGATGGAGATCAATCGTCTGAACTACACTGTCCACATCGAAGGCGGGGAAGTCGTGTTCCCGAGAAAGGAGTTTGAGGTGCTTGCATACCTCGCCGAGCATCGAAATCAGGTGGTGACACGGGAAGGACTTCTCAACGCGGTTTGGGGTGGGGATGTCTATGTCGTTGATCGGACGGTCGACGTCCACATCAGCAAGGTGCGTGAGAAGCTCGGTCGCTTCGCCGATTTCATCGAGACGGTGAAGGGGGTAGGGTACAGGATGAGAGAGAAATAGGATGAAAAGCATCCGGCGGAAGATAGGCTTCACGTATGTTGGGTTGATCTTCGTTGTCACGTTAACCCTCGGCGTTTTGTCGAGTCTCGAGATCGAGTCATATTTCAAAGAAAGGCTCATCGGCAGTCTCTCGAATCAGTCGAGTCAGATATCACACCTGCTCAAGATTGGAAAGTTCTTCGGGCCGAAGGATCAGGATTGGTACTGGAGGCTCCAGGGGTATGCGAAAGTCGCCGGCCTGAGATTGACGCTAATCGAAGCCGATGGAACGGTACTTTTTGAATCAGATGTGCCAGCAACGGAACTTGCCCGAGTCGATAACCACCTCGGGAGGCCAGAAGTACAGGAGGCCGTTCGGGGAGGTACGGGTTCTGAGAGCCGATTCAGCAATACTGTGAAGATGGACATGCTTTACTTTGCTGAACGATTGGAAGAGACAATTCACTCTCCGAATGGCGACATTCAGTTCGTCAGAGTAGCTGTTCCCCTTACGGAGGTCCAGACGGTTGTCAAGGAGATCCGGTGGAAGATCGCCCTTGCGGCCCTCGTCGTCATCGCGCTCGTTACTGGCTTGAGTTTTATTGTCTCGAGGAAAGTGTCAACGCCGATGAAAGAGATCGCTGCAATCGTACGAGAGATACACGGCGGAAACCTTGATAAGCGGATCACGGTAAAAACTGACGATGAGATTGGCCAGCTTGGGGGTGTGCTCAATGAGATGCTCGACAAGCTCAATGTCGATATCGCACAGTTGAAGAAACTGGAGCGAGTTCGGAGTGAGTTCCTTGGAAACGTTTCCCATGAACTTCGCACGCCCATCTTTTCGATTCAGGGATATCTCGAAACCCTCCTTAATGGGGCCCTCGATGATCCCCAGGTGAATCGAGATTTTATCGAGAAAGCCTACAAGAACGCCACAAGGTTGAATGCATTACTCAACGACCTCATCGAAATCTCCCGCATTGAATTTGGCGAGATGAAGATGAGTTTTCGGTATTTCAACCTGAATGACTATCTTCGCTCGATGGTGAGTGAGATGGAGCCATCGGCGAAACGAAAGGGAATCGTTCTCGAGAGTGTGCTCGAAACATCGGATGATGTCCAGGTGTTCGGTGACAAAGAACGCTTGAGACAAGTAATCCTCAACTTGATCGACAATGCGATCAAATACACTGAGAGTGGTGAGAAGGTGACTGTCTCGGCGAGAGACGAAGGGCAAACAGTAAGAATCTCCGTCGCCGACACAGGCTGTGGGATTGCGCCCGAGCATCTCCCAAGAATCTTCGAGCGATTCTACCGCGTAGACAGAGACCGTTCTCGTGAAATGGGCGGGACGGGTTTGGGTCTTGCCATCGTCAAGCATATCGTTGAAGCGCACGGAAGTAAAGTGGAAGTGGAGAGTGAGGTTGGGAAGGGAAGTGTGTTCAGCTTCACTCTGAAGAAGTAACCGCCATTCTCAGTTTTAGCTTGTGCTACCAGACACCCTCGCTAGGCGGGCGAGCAAGCTTGTCTGACAGCCTTGAAGGTCAACGTGGTGTCAGCGAGGGGTCGCTGACACCTCTCCTTCGTCATTTCCGTGACGAGGCCGAAGTTGTCGCAAATTGCGACCACCTGAAGAAGCTCTGGTTCTCTCAATATCTGCTGTACGCCCTCACTCAAGTGGGAGTAGCCTCTCCTCCTCGTTTCTTAGATTCACATTTCTCCTCTTGAGAATCTCGCAGTCCTGCCAAAATAAGTTCTGAGTTT
>CAYHSB010000112.1:0-5789 GCA_964359185.1 uncultured Chitinophagales bacterium | reverse complement strand
AAGCTTGTCCTCTTTGAGGTCCTTCTTAGTAATTCTTTTCCTGGGTTTCAGCATAAGATTAAGTTCTCACCTAAGAATTCGAGAGTCCGAGGTCCTTAAATATAACATACGAAGAAAAATCAGAAGAAACAAAGCTTCTAAGTGCGCTGAGCGGGAGTCGAACCCGCAACCCCAGGCTCCGGAGGCCTGTACTCTATCCAATTGAGCTATCAGCGCAAAATCTAATATCCAATCTACTAAACTTTTGCTACTTTCTCAACTCTTTGACCTACATTCTCCTCTACGCGTCTACTCCACGAGCCGACGGCTTGAAAAACCGTAGACAAGTCGCAAGATCCGCTGAGTAGAGAGTTGTCATCGACACCAGAGTTCTCAGAAGACGAAGGTCTCGCGTAGATTATCTTCTCCACGCCAGATTCCTGCTAGAGACGTGACTCCGATGACAAGAATCAGCAAGAAAACACCGTACGCAGCAGCACCGCCAAAGTTGCCAAGACGAAACTGCGCAAGAATCTCAACAGAGATGGGACGATTGTCGTATGTGTATAATAAGATCGATGAAACGAATTCTCCTAGGGCGGCGATGAAAGCAAGGAGGGCACCCGAAATAATCGAAGGGAGGATTGATGGGAATATGACTTTCCAAAAAGTTCGCCATGTGCTGGCCCCGAGATTGTGAGCAGCCTCCTCTAACGAACGGTCGAATTGCTGAAAGCCCGCTGTTGTTGAACGCACGACGATCGGAATATTCCGAGTGAAGTATGCAAGAGGCAAAATCCAAAATGTACCCACGAGAACTTGCCCCCCTGTAAACAGAGTCGGTCGATTTAATGCGAGAATAAGACTCAACGCGATAACTGTGCCCGGGATGGCAAAAGGCAACGCCGAAGCGATCTCGAGGCCTAAACCCACACCGCGAGGTGAGAATACTCTCCGAGTGATGAGAAAAGCTACTATAACTCCAAAGACCACGTTGGCAGCTGTTGCAAGTGCAGCCATTGCCGCACTGTTGGCGATCGGACGGAAGACACCCTCCTCCGTCAGCAACTTGAGGTAGTTTTCGAGTGTGTAGGCCGAGGGAAGGAGTTGCCATGTCCAACTCCCTTCTTTAGCAAAAGAAATGAGAAGAATTCCCGCTGCCGGAAGCAGGATGAATAGGAGCGCTACCAGAGCAGTAACCGTTGCCAGCGCACGAGAAAACTTCGTCACTCTGCGACTCAACCTTCTTGAGACACCCTTGGTCGCCTGAACATATCTCCGCTTGCCAGAGTATCTCCGAAGCAACAGTAGAAAGAAAATCGAGATCACGACTAGAACAATCGAGTGAGTTGAGGCAAGTCCCATGTCACCATTGAGCTTTGCATTGTAGATCTGGGTAGTCATGAACCGTTTTCCTCCGCCGAAGAGAAAAGGGGCCGAGAATGATGCCATACTTGCCATGAACGTCAGTAGTGAAGCCCCGACAAGCGCTGGCGTGAGAAGGGGGAGAATCACTTTTTGCAACGTTCGCCACTGCGAGCTCCCTAAGTTCACCGCGGCTTCAATCACTGCCGGGTCGATCCGACGCAGAAAGGCAGAAGCGAAAAGATAGAAGTAGACATAGAAGGAATAGGTGTGAACGAAGAGAATGGCAACGAATCCTTCAAGGTATAGCGGGGGCTTCTGCAGCCCTAGAAGTTCTTTCATCGCTCGAGGGATTATCCCACTCTCCCCATAGAGAAACCAGAATGCGACCACGCCAACAAGCGGCGGAAGCGCTATGGGGAGAACTGCCACTCGCTTTAGCAATCCTTTCAGTGGAAACTCGAATTCATTGACGATATATGCAAGCCCAGTCCCGACAATCCCACTGAGAAGAACCGAGAGAGCAGAAAGCAAAGCGGAGTTCAGAAGTGCTTCAAGATTCGTGAGGCTGCTCAAATCGAAGAATCTCAGGTACTCAGCGGGACTCAGGCCCCCCTTGGACCTGAGGCTTTCTACGAAAGTCAACGCTAGTGGATAGAGAAAATACGCAACAAGAACAATCGTTAGAAGGATGAGGAGGAGATAGTCTTCAATGCGGGCGCGCTTCATCGCACGTTTTTCAAAACTTCGGGGTTGACCAAATTCGGCGGAATTCGCCCCTCAAGCGCCGCAACAAGGTTCTTCGCCGCCAGGAGAGCCATTTGAGTGCGAGTCTCAAGAGTCGCACTCCCGATGTGAGGCAAGAGGACAACATTTGGGAGTGTCTTCAAGATAGCAGGTACTTTCGGTTCATACTCGTATACGTCAAGACCAGCACCCGCGATGCGGCGCGCTCTCAGTGCTCCAATCAGTGCTTTCTCATCGATAATCTCGCCGCGGGCCGTGTTGACCAGTAAGGCGGAGGGTTTAATCATCGCGAGTTCCCTGTCACCGATGAGATGGTACGTGTCCTTATCGAGTGGTGCATGGATCGAGATAACGTCCGCCCGTCGCAGCAGCGTCTGGAGAGTCACTCGTTGTGCGCTAGCCTCTTTCTCGATCCTCTCGTTCCTGAAGGTATCAGAGTACAGCACCTTCATCTGAAAGCCCTTGGCCCGCAACGCCACTGCTGTCCCAACCCTGCCAGCGCCGATAAGGCCAAGCGTTCGTGCGAAGACTGGAGCACCAAGCATCAAAAATAACTGCCATTCTTTGAACTTCCCTGCACGGAAGAATCGGTCGGCTTCGGGTATACGGCGCGCGACAGCCAAGATCAATGCCCAAGTCAAGTCGGCTGTCGCCTCGGTCAGGACACCGGGGGTATTCGTGACCATAATACCTCGACGAGTTGCGGCTTCGACATCGATATTGTCAAAGCCAACCGCGCAGTTCGCAATGACCTTCATTCGTTTCATCCTCTTGATCGCAGGTTCGTCGATTTTGTCCGTCAAGAGGGAAAACAAGCCGTCAGCGTCCCTCACCTCTTTCAAAAGCCTTTGTTTCGTCAGTGCTTGGTGGTCCTTGCATAGCCGAACCTCGCCACAGTGTTTTTTTAGAAGTTTGAGAGCTTCTCTTGGGATCGGGGTGGTTACATAAACGCTCGAAGAGGGTTTCAATTTTATTGTCGCCATAAGTTGGAAGTTTGCCTTATTTGATTGTTCGTCGAATGGTTCGCGGAGAAAACATCCCGATCTCAGTGATAATCGCTGTAATATACTTCGGTGGCGTAAGTTCAAAGTAGATGTTTTTTACCGACAGACCCGGCACCGGTACCTTGAGTAGCTCAGCAGGCTTTTTTTCTTCTGTAGTGAAGGAGCGGGCTGAGTCTGAGTTCAATTTCGAAGAATCGGCGAGCACATAAAACGGTCTCCTCGCTTCATGGCAACACAGGGCAAGGGGAAAAGTCCCAATCTTATTCACAGTTGTCCCATCGTTGAAAACGGCATCCGCACCAACGACTGCCAAGTCTGCTCCCTTGGAATACTCGCCGACAGCAGCATCCGCGATGAGGGTCGTGCGAATTCTCGCTCTCACTAGTTCGCGGGCTGCCTGGCGGCCTTCGAACATCGGTCTCGACTCCATTAAAATGACCTCGAATTCCTTTCCCTTGCGCTTCAATTCTTTGAGCACACTTATCACTGTGGAACTGTAGCTGAGCGTCAAGATCCGCCCCTGGTTCGGCAGAACCTTCGAGAAGTGCGTTGCAATTCTCTGCCGCGCAAGAACAATCTGCCGAGAGAGCTGAGATAACTTTTTCTCCAATTCATCCCGTACCCTTTCGAGGTTGTCCCTGTCTCTATGCTTCGTCAGAGTGCTAAGAACTTCAACACATGCATTTTGCATCGAGAACATCGCTGACTGTGCAAACATCAGGCCTCCACAGAGTTCTCTGAGATCCTGGAGAAACTCCGCCTTTTCTTTCACTGGCGTCGTCCGTACATACCGACGGAAGATTTCAATCGCCCGTAGAGTGAGATCAGTCGCGCCAGAACGATTGTCCCTCCGCAGTCTAGCAACTTCAGCTCGGATCCACTTCCGTGGCACGCTATTCCTCTGCGGCGAGATAGATGAAGCAATGCCGTGGGTCAATTTTCACTCCCACCTCCTCGTGAACCTTCACGCGCGATGAAACCGAGGAGCTAGTAACCACCCGGACCTCTTGGTCCACTGACCGAACCCGATACTCGATCGAGTTTCCCTGAAACTCTACTGACTCGACCATCGCCTTAAAATCGTACGTCTCACTCACCGAGGTCAGTCGGATGTGCTCGGGCCTCATTGCGACAAAAACGGACTCACCGACAGCAAAGCCATCTCTCGATTCAAGAGAGAATCGAAGTTGGTCATTCACAACCATCTCCATAGACTCTTCCCCGATGCGCAAGATTTTCGCACGAAGCACGTTTGCGTTCCCTAAGAACGCTGCAACGAACACGTGTCTCGGTTGCTCGTAAAGCTCCATCGGTGAACCTACTTGGATCACTCGGCCCCGATGGAGGACGGCTATGCGGCCTGAAAGTCCCAGGGCTTCGCCCTGGTCGTGGGTAACGTAAACCGTCGTGATCCCCGTCGCTTGCTGCAGCCGCTTGATTTCCGAACGTGTTTCGGCCCTCAACGCGATATCAAGGTTACTGAGGGGTTCATCCATGAGGAGAATCTTTGGCCGGACGACGACCGCACGCGCGAGCGCGACGCGTTGCTGTTCACCTCCGCTCAGATCCTGGACAGAAGAATTGGCCTTATGTTCGAGCTGCACGAGGGAGAGCGCCTCGGTGACTCTCTGTCTGATTTCAGTGCGCGCGACTCGCTTTGTCTCTAGACCGAAGGCTACATTCTCTGAGACTGTCATATGCGGGAACAGAGCATAATTCTGGAAAACCATCACCGTACCGCGGCGTTGAGGCGGAAGAGAAGTAATATCAGCATCATCGATCAGGATACGACCGCTTGAAGGAAATTCGAGACCTGCAATCATTCGCAGCAAGGTTGTCTTCCCGCAGCCACTCGGACCGAGGAAAGAGAAGAATTCCCCAGAGTGGATTTCAAGCGTAACATCACGGACAGCGGTTGCGTCTCCGAAGGTTTTCGTGATGTGATCAAGACTCAGCTTGGACACAAAGTAGCCTCATTCTGTCTCGAGCATTCATTTAGCTGAATTCAATCCAACTTTATTCACACTTTCCTGGTATTCAATGAGTCCCGATAGGGACGCCACGTCTATAGATCTGATTTAGCATGGAAATCTGAAGCCCCGTAGGGGCGATATGTTAGAATCGCTCATTCGCTTTCAATCCAATCGAACACATATTTGTTGTCGTATTGAATGTTGAATCTCTTCAGCATGTCAATGTATTCATCTTTGAACGATGTCTTCGCGTGATGCTGTTCCTGATTCTGAATATAACCTACCACCACACCTAGTTGTGAATGGGAATACGAGAATGCCCCATAGCCTTCTTGCCATCTGAATTTTGCTCTCATCCACTTCTTCTCGTTGATAAACCCTGATGAGTTAGCCTTGATGTCCCGAACCAAGTCTGACAACGCTGTATCCGGTTTCAATCCTATCAGCAGGTGAGCGTGGTCGGGCATAGTGTTAATGGCAATGAGTTTCTGACCCTCGTTCCGGACAATTCCTGTGATGTATTTGTGGAGTTCTTCCTTGTGAGCTTTTGGGATAAGATTCTGCCTGACCTGCACCGCGAAGACGACGTGGATATAAATCTGTGTATATGTATTGGCCATCACTCCTCCAACAAGACAACAACGTGGCCCAGCCTACAAGCCTAGTTTCATGTCGCTCCTGACGGAGCTAATCTGGTTTGGTGATTGACCTTGTTCTATAA
>CAYHSB010000111.1:0-5843 GCA_964359185.1 uncultured Chitinophagales bacterium | reverse complement strand
GCCATCAAGGCAGGAGCAAAATATATCGTCAGCCCGACTTTGTGGCCTGGGATGATCGAGATCTGTGACGAATACAATGTAGTGTCAATCCCGGGGGCTTTCACTCCCACAGAAATCTTGAAGGCGTGGAATGCGGGGGCAGACATTGTAAAAGTGTTTCCCGCAAATGCGGTTGGGCCGCAATACATCGAAGACCTCAGGCGACCACTCCCAGACCTCCGTCTCCTTCCAACCAGTGGGATAACGGTCGACAATGCCGGGGATTATATAAGAGTAGGTGCCTGTGCCGTCGGGATTGGTGCGGCTCTCACCGATCCTCACCTGATCGAGCGGGGAGACTTTCCGACCCTAACAAAGATGGCGAGGCGGCTTGCAGAAAACATCGAGCGCGCGCGGAGGAAGTAATCGTGGTTGCTCTTGACAAGGGAGGATGATTTTAGTACCTTTGTTTAAAATCAGACACCAAGTTTAATTCAATAAACTCACTCCCGCTATGGAACGATATGAGCGATATGCTGTGCCTGCCATCAAGCGGGCAATCCAAGTGCTGGAAGTTTTGGCTACATCTCAGAAAGATGCAACCTTGAGCGAGCTTTGCAAGATAACCAAAGTTCCGAAAAGCTCACTCTTCCGAATCCTCATCACTCTCGAAGCAGAGAAAATGGTCCACCAGGACCACGAGAGAAAGAAGTTCAGTTTGGGGACTAAACTCCTGGAGCTTGGGAGTGCCAAGCTTGGCCAGATTGATCTCAGCACCACAGCGCGACCCTTCCTTGAGCGGCTGGCCCGCGAGACTCAGGAATGCGTGTACTTAGGAGTTCTTGACCACGGGCAGGTTATTCTTCTGCAGCACATTGATAATCGTGACATGTGGAAGATTGTGACGAGGCTTGGGGATACATCGCCAGCGCATTGCACGGCGATCGGGCAGGTGTTGCTTGCTGGTCTTCCAGAGGATGAGGTGTCCAGGATTGCCTCAGAGAAAGGACTCAAACGATACACGAAAAAGACAATCACGAGCGAGGCGAGGCTTCAGAAACGACTCGAGGAAGTCAGATCGAATGGTTACGCTATTGTCGATGGTGAATACAAATCTGATCTCTGTGCGGTGGCGGCGCCAATTCGAGATCATACAAGGAACGTGGCAGCCGCCGTCATGTTTGCCTTGCCTTCAAGTCGTGCCGACAAGAAGACAGTTGTTCCCAAGCTTGCCCGTGCACTTGAACGAGTTGGCGTGGAGATCTCGCGCCATCTTGGCTACATAGAAGACTAATTCACTCTACATCCGGGTACTTGACGATGAAACTCCTCTCATTTGAAGACTCCAAGAGATCAGGGTTTGGAATGTTCGTCGATGGCACTCTCGTAAACCTCGCGAGTCTAGTAGAGGCATACGAGACTATTGCTCTCAAAAGGTCCTCGACTCCTTGTCCTAACATTGTCGAATTTCTCGAGCGACGATATTGTGAGAAGGGAAAGGTCAGCCAGCTCATCGATTTTTTCCATGCTCATCGCCTTGGAGAAAAATTCGCTGTGACCTCAGGGTATCGTACGCTGGCGCCTGTGCCTCGTCCGCCCAAAATCATTGCCCTCGGTCGGAACTACGCGCTTCATGCTCAAGAGAGTAAGATGCCTATCCCGACCGAGCCGATCATTTTCTGCAAGTCGAACTCCTCTGTTGTTGGGCCTGATGGAACAATCTTGATCCCAAACGATATTGGTCGGATTGACCACGAAGTTGAGTTGGCAGTTGTCGTCGGAAAGAAGGCGAAGGCCATCCGAGCGGCAGAGGCATACGATTATGTCGCAGGTTATACAATCGCCCTCGACATCACCGCGCGCGACCTCCAGCGATCTGATATCGAGAAACGCCAGCCTTGGTACCGATCGAAGAACTTCGATACGTTCACCCCGATTGGGCCTTGGATGGTCACTGCGGATGAAATCCCTCCTCCGGTCGAACTCGATGTAGAACTCTCTGTGAATGGAGAGATTCGGCAGAGCGCGAATACCCGAGAAATGATCTTTGACATTCCGACCACGATCGAATTCATCACGAGATACATCACGCTCGAACCGGGGGACATCATCTCGATGGGGACACCCGAGGGAATTGGGCCTATAAAAGACGGAGATCGGATCTTCAGTCGAATTGAAAGGATCGGCGAAATGGTCAACACCGTCAAGGAGCTCTGAATGTGCGAATCGACAGGATCGAGTTGGTGCACATTCGGATTCCTCTTCACACACCGTTCAGAATCAGTTCAGGTGCTGTAAGCGAAAAGGATGCGATCGTTGTAGTCGTCTACAGCGAAGGTCTCGTCGGCTATGGGGAGGCTTCACCGATGGCGGGGACCTTTTACTCCGAAGACTCGCCAGAATCAACGTGGGAGTGTCTCACCTCAGAAATTCTTCCGAAGCTCACGTCACGACGAGAACTGGATCGTGATCAGTTGAGCCTTATCCTCGATGGGATTCAAGGTAATAGTTTTGCCAAGGCGGGAATCGAGACGGCATTTTGGGACCTCGAGGCCAAGCAGAACGCAGTTCCACTCTACAAACTTCTCGGCGGCCAGGAGAAAAGAATTCCCTCCGGTCTTGCCGTTGGGATCTTTCAAACATTGACTGAACTTCTCAGTACCATCGAGCGCTATCTGACAGAAGGTTACAAGAGGGTAAAAATCAAGATTGAACCGGGATGGGACCTCGAGCCAGTGAAAGAGGTGAGAAAGCATTTTAAGAATGTACCTCTGATGGTGGACGCGAATGCGGCCTACACGCGGAATGACATCTCGTTGTTCCAACAACTGGATGAGTTCGACCTGATCATGTTTGAACAGCCGTTAGCAAAGAGTGATCTAGAAGGCCACGCGGAACTCCAGGCCAAAGTCCGGACACCAGTCTGCCTCGATGAGAGTGCTGCGGACATTGCAGCAGTGAAAAAAGCGATAAGCCTCGGAAGCTGTAAGATCATCAACATCAAAGTCCAAAGAATGGGCGGGCTTGGAAAGTCTAAGGAAGTCCACGATCTTTGCCAGCAGGCAAACATACCGGTATGGGCTGGTACGATGCCGGAGCTTGGCATCGGTTCAGTGCAGGCTATTCACATTGCGACGCTCCCGAATTTCTCTTATCCGACGGATGTCGAGTCCTCGTCGCGTTGGTTCGTTGACGATATCATCGAGCCATGGATTGAAGTGAAGGACGGTTGGATTACGGTTCCAAGTGAGGTGGGGTATGGGTTTAGAATTGATGAGCGAAAGATACAGAGGTATGCTCTCCGTTCAGAGACCTTTGCTCATGCATGAATACTGACCGTTGACCTGGAGGGACGAGGATGCTCACAACGAACTTCATAGGCCTTAAATTGCAAAGCCCACTTCTGGTTGCATCGGGGCCTGCCAGCCATGACGTTAAACAAGTGCCGATGGCTGAGGAACAGGGGATCGGTGGAATTGTCTTGAAGACCGCATGCTCTGATAAATTCGCTCACATGCGGCAGTGGCCGCGGCCGCGCTACAAGATGATCGACTGGGATAAGAAAATGGACGGGCGTTCTCGGTACTTCACTCTCTATTCATACGAACAAGGCTACAGCGGTTCGCTCGAGGACTACTGGGAGTTTATCCGACAAGGTAAGAAGGGTGCGCACGTCCCGATCATTGGCAGTATCTTCGCCGACGTCGCCGAAGACTGGCGTGACCTCGCCCTCAGAGTGGAAGATGCTGGCGCCGACGCTATTGAACTGGATATCTCCTCTCCTCATCGACCGGGGGATCTTGCTTTCGAAACCACCTTTGTCGCTGCGATTAAGGCTGTGACCGAAGCTGTCCGTTTTCCAGTCATGGTGAAACTTGCAGCAACGCCAGACCTTGTACAGCAAGCTAAAGTTGCTGAAGATCTCGGTGCTGCGAGCGTCACCCTGTGCAATCGTATCCGTGGCTTGGATGTCGATGTGGAATCTGGACGCCCAATCCTTCATGGATATTTTGCTGGAGTTGGCGGTCCGTGGGCGAAGTACTACATCTTCAAACATGTGGCAGAGGCATATCAGGAAATCCATATCCCCATCAGCGCAACGGGTGGGGCTATCTCAGGTGAAGATGTTCTGAAATACATCATGGTAGGGGCGACGACCGTTCAAATCCTTTCTGTTATCATGGTAAACGGTTGGGGCTCTATTAGAACGATGAATGATCATCTGGTGGACTTCATGAAGCGAAAGAAGATCCAGAATCTTAACGAGATCCGAGGTCTGGCAGTGAGGCAAATGACCCCACACGAAGAGATTGTACGGTGGTCAGGGGAAAAGAAGAGCGGTCCGCGAAATGATTGGGAGTAGGGGAGGAGAGGATGGATGAGTTGACGAAGATACTCGCTGAATTAGTTGCGATTCCGAGCGTGAATCCAATGGGTCGCGAACGAAGCGGTGAGGAGTACTTGGAGAACAATCTCGCCGAATACGTCACGCAGTTCTTGAAGAGACAGAGAATTGATGTTGAGGTACAGCAGGTGTTTCCAAGGCGACCGAATGTTGTCGGTCGCATCGATGTCGGCGCGCGGGAAACCATCCTGCTTGCGGCCCACATGGACACAGTGCCAGTCGACAACATGACCATAGACCCATTCAACCCTGTTGTCAAGAGCGGAAAGCTTTTTGGGAGGGGGTCGTGTGATACGAAATCCTCACTCGCCGCAATTCTCTTCACGGTAAAAAGCCTTCTCAAGGCCCGGAGACGCCTCGGGAGAAACGTCATCATCGCAGCCGTCTGTGATGAGGAGTATGGATTAAACGGGACGAAAGCCTTACTTAAACAAGGTTGGAAATTTCACTACGCGATTGTCGGGGAGCCGACCAGTCTGCAAATCATTAATTGTCATAAGGGAGTTATTCGCTGGCGGATGTCTGTTCATGGGAAGTCAGCGCACAGTGCATATCCTCAGCAAGGTGTCAACGCAATTTTTCAGATGGCTCATCTTCTGGAAGCACTGAACCGGCATGCGAACAGTCTGCTGGCTGGCAGACGGCATCCTATGCTCGGCACTGCAACTCTGAGTGTAGGGATGATCGAGGGTGGTCAGAGCGTCAATACTGTACCGAATCGGTGTACGATAGAGATCGATCGGCGAACGTTGCCCGGAGAAACAGCGGCCTCCGTTCTGGGCGACGTCAGACGGACAGTCCCAAGCTCGATTCGCTATACTCTGGCGAAGCCTCATCTCGCAGTCCCCGGCCTTGACAATCGTGGAAATCGCGCTCTGGTGGAGTTACTCAAGGAGTGCTTCCGGCGCGCCGGGAGAAAGCCAGAAGTGCGTGGGGCACGGTACGTGACTGACGCAAGCCTGTATGCTGCAAGAGGCATTCCAGCGGTTGTCTTTGGTCCGGGAAGGATTGAGCAAGCACATTCTGAAGTAGAGTACATCCGTCTCAATGAATTGAAGGCGGCAGCTCAGGTTTATGAAGCATTGCTCGCGAGCTCGTAGTACATCTCTGAGTCCTTGACAATGGGAAGATATGTTGGTCTACCGGCGCTGCCCCCAGAATTTGTTAGAGAATACCCACCGCTCGCTATCGTTGAAGAAGAGAATTGCATCGGCTGTGAACGTTGCCCCAAGATTTGCTTTTTTGATGCGATAATAATGAGGGAGAAGGTTGCGGTGATTATTCCCGACAACTGCACGGGCTGCGGGCTGTGCTTCGAGGCCTGTCCCGTGGATTGCATCCGCTGGGTTGCTGATCAAGAAATCCCCGGAGGACCTCCACGGAAGGAGGAAATCCCGGAGGTCGACCTTGGTGACTAGTCATGAGAGCTCAAGATGACCGATAAGAGATTTCCCTCGTT
>CAYHSB010000110.1:0-5886 GCA_964359185.1 uncultured Chitinophagales bacterium | reverse complement strand
GCGCTGTATTGTTCTCTCCATGAACCACCTTGTACGGGATGAGCTTCATCTCCTCAGTCACTTCATCATAAAACCTTCCCATAAATCGCTTGATGGAGAAGACGGTGTTCTGTGAATTCGTGACCGCTTGCCGTTTTGCTGCCTGTCCAACGAGCCGCTCGCCACCCTTCGTGAACCCGACGACGGACGGGGTGGTCCGAGAGCCTTCCGAGTTAGCGATGACAACTGGTTCATTCCCCTCCATCACGGCAACAACTGAGTTTGTCGTCCCCAAGTCGATTCCAATTATTTTCGTACTGGCCATGAAGATGATCTCCTTTCAGGTGACAAGATGTGAAATCTCAAAAAGATGAATACAAGAAAACTCCTCGTACATAGATCCCATTGATTTCAATCGAATTGCCATTCTCTTCCAGGTGACTTCCCTGCTAAAGAAAAAGGGCGGATTATTAGGCCTCCGAGATACTTACACTCAGTTCTCTGCGCTGTCAATCAGTTCAAATGCTATGCCACAGCGGTAGATAAGACAAGCCATCGAATTCGATTCTTTTCAAGGGCTTTTCAGAGGCCTTCGATGAAGAGAACAAGGCCTACAATGCCAATATGTCGGATGGAGGCTCGATTTGACAGAGAAAAGGCAGATTCCTGCCAATTGGACAAACACTCAACCTTGATTTTCCAAACATTTATTGGTAACATTTCGCACCCAAGAAACCTCCCGAAATCTAATCGTGATCGCCGATGAAACAAACTCTAGCTTCCCTCCACCGTTATCTAGTCAGCCACCTGATCGGTAGAACCTATCGGTATCCGGGAGGAGGCCGTTGCATAATTGCTCTCCTCCTCATGATCTTCCTGTCTTGGCTTTCCTCCTACGGGCAACTCAACCCGAGCAAGAATCCTGGATACGCAAACATAACAGAAGAAAGTTTGCAGGCAACCCTTCGGTTTCTATCGTCCGATGAACTGGAGGGTCGCGAGACGACATACCGAGGACAAAAACTTGCGGGGCTCTACATCTCCACGTACTTCCAGACACTCGGCCTGAAACCAGTGGGCGATGCAGGAACGTACTTCCAGCACTTCAACGTTGAGGTTGTACGACCGGGCAAGAACCTTTCGATAAGAGCGAAGCGTCCCTCAGGTGAAAGCAAGACCTACGACAAACTCGTTTCCCAATTCTTCCTCTTTCCTCGAGGTGTGAAATCTCAGTCGTTGACTGCTCCTCTTGCATTCGTCGGATATGGAATCTCGTCACCCGATTCCGAATACAACTATAACGACTATGAGAACATAGATGTAAAAGGCAAGGTCGTTTTGATGATGGCGTACGAGCCGCAGGAGAAGGATTCAACAAGTATCTTCAATGGAGCAAAGCCAACGAAATTTTCCGACCGACGTGGACAGCAACTGAAAATGCAGATTGCAAAGGACCATGATGCTCTTGGTGTTTTGTATATGCCTGAAGTTGGAGACCATCCAACAATCGCAGTCCAGGCAAGATTCATGGCTGAGTTCTTACGCAAAGGAGTAATGACCCTGCCGGATACAAGCAGTCAAGAGGGCTCTGACATCCCTGTTTTTGTGATTACAAAAGAGGTTTCAAACGAACTTCTCCAGCCGAGCGGCACGAACATCGAACAGTTGCATGCAAAGATTGATAAAGCACTGGAGCCAGTGTCCTTCACTGTTTCAGGGATTGAAGTGACACTCAACGTGGACTTCAACAAAGACCTTGTTCAGACGGAGAATGTCGTCGGCCTGCTGGAGGGGAGCGACCCAATTCTGAGGGATGAGGCCGTAGTCTTTACCGCACACTATGATCATCTCGGGGTGGGAAGTGATGGTGCAATTTATCACGGTGCTGATGACGACGGGTCTGGTACGACTGGAGTGCTCGAGATTGCCAAAGCCTTCACAAGGAACACGCAGAGGCCTAAACGGAGTATCCTCTTTATGACCATCACTGGAGAGGAGAAGGGCCTGCTCGGGTCACTTTACTACACCAATCATCCGATCATTCCATTGAAGAATACCGTGGCGGATCTGAACACCGATATGATTGGCCGTGTAGATCCGAACTACGAGAACTCGGTCGACTCTGCACGATATGTTTACGTCATCGGGGCAGACAAGCTGAGTTCCGAATTGCGCTCACTCATCGAAACAACAAATCGAGAGACGGTAAACTTCAAACTGGACTATCGATACGATGATGCGAACGACCCCAACCAGTTCTACCGGCGGAGTGACCACTTTAACTTTGCACGCAAGGGGATCCCGATTGCGTTCTTCTTCAGCGGTACGCACAACGACTACCATCGTCCGACGGACACAGTGGACAAAATCAACTTCGAGAAGATGGCTAACACGGTCAGGTTGATTTACATGACAGGCTGGAATCTGGCCAACGCGGACCACAGACCGGTGATCAATGGAAATGCTGAAATGTACCGATGATATCTGCCGCAGAGGTCCAGCATTCGCTGAAGACAAAATTCCTGGGTCAGACCATTCACACCTTCGAGGTCGTCGATTCTACAAACACGGTCGCGAAGAAACTCGCTGAGACGGGTGCTCCCGAGGGCACGATCGTAGTTGCAGAGTATCAGACAGCAGGAAGAGGCCGGTACAATCGAAAGTGGTATGGGGAGCGTGGGAAAAACATACTTCTCTCACTGGTCCTCCGTCCACTTGGCTCGGAGCTGACAAGGCTCCTAACGTACCTCACAGCGGTCTGCGCAGCAGAAGTTGCCGAAGATAGGACAAAAAAGCGTGTCAAATGCAAGTGGCCAAACGATCTCTTACTGAACGGAAAGAAGTTTTGTGGGATACTCCTCGAATGTTCTTGGCAGGAATCAACGCCCGAGTATGTAATAGTCGGTCTCGGAATGAATGTCAACCAAGAAAACTTCCCAAATGAAGTTCGCTCAACGGCGACATCCCTGAAAATCGAATGCGGACGTGAGGTCGACCGTGTTGGTATCATTCGAAGCTTTCTCCAGCACCTCGAGACACGTTATTTGCAAAGCAGGGTTAAAGGTTATGGCAGTGTTCTCGCAGCCTGGGAGACTAGATGCTCAATGTTCGGAAAAGAGATTACCATTGACCGATCTGGAGAGGTCCTCACGGGGAGGGCGATCCGTCTTGATAGCGACGGCGCGCTCGTCATCAAGAACCATCGTCGCGAGATAAGAATCTTCGCAGGTGATGTAACGGTTCCAAGTTGAAAACAGATACTCGGTGGTCAGTCGCCAGATCATTTCTTACATCCTGCATTTCAAACCGTGTTTGAAGAATACGTCGGGATCCCTCGTGATAGCTATCCGACCAATGAACTGTTCGACCAATTAAGTCACCACCTATGCTTCTCGCCGTTGACATAGGAAACACACACACTGTGTTTGGAGTGTTCGACAAGAGAAAACTGATCGCCGACTGGCGTGTGAGCAGCGCCGTCAGCAGAACCGAAGACGAGATTGGGACACAGGTGAGAACGTTCTGTGACCATGCTGGGATAAAGTTGAAGTCCATCCACGGAGTCGCAATTTCGTCAGTGGTGCCAAACCTGACCGAAGTCTTTGAACTCATGGGGAAGAAGTATTTTGGCGTTGAACCTCTCGTTGTGAGTGCTGAGCTAGACCTCGGGATTAAGATTCACTACGAGGATCCGAGCACGGTTGGCGCCGACCGTCTCTGCAACGCTGTGGCCGGCTTTGCAAAGTACGGCGGGCCGATCATCCTCATCGATTTCGGCACGTCGACGACGTACGACGTCGTCTCTGAAGATGGTGATTATCTCGGTGGTGTCATCGCACCGGGGATCGAGACCTCTGCCGCCGACCTGCACCGGCGAGCGGCAAAGCTGCCAAGGATTGAACTAAGATTTCCAAGAGATGTCGTCGGCAAAGATACGGTCTCTAGCATGCAGTCCGGCATTCTCTACGGGGCGGTTGATGCGATGGAAGGCATGGTCAAGAGGGTCAAAGAAGCCATTGGGGCAAACGCCAAGGTTGTAGCAACAGGCGGATATTCAAAAATCATCAAAGAGCACTCGCATGCCATCGATTACTATGAACCAGCGCTTGTCCTCCACGGCGTGCAACTAATTTATGAGAGGGTAACAAAGAAGGCAAGGTAGGCTCGCCTGTACAGTATTCGTAGGACGGCAGATAAGAAACCCCGTGGCGTTCAGCACCACGGGGTTTTTCCTCTCATCTAGAGTCTCGCGCGGAGCAACCTCAGCTGAGCAAAAGGCCTATCGAATTCCGAACATTGTCACTGAGGCTTGAGCCAGATTGACAAGAGGAGTGAAATAGAGGCCGAGGACAAGGTTTGGGACTGCCAGCAGAAGCATGACCACAATGTACCGCGGCCCGAATGTTATCGGGCTCTGTTCACCTTCAGGCTCTCTCAAGTACATATTCCGGACGATCCGCACGTAGTAATAGAGCGAGACTACGCTGTTGAGAACCCCCACGATCGCCAGCCAGATCCATTGTGCGTTGATAAGTGCGGCAAAAAGATACAGCTTTCCAATGAATCCGACAGTCGGCGGAATCCCGGTCAGTGAGAAGAGGAAAAGAGTAAAACAACCAGCAATGAAGGGCGACCGGTAGCCGAGACCTATATAGGCATCTATGTCTTCGCTTCCTGTTTTATTGGCAACGATCATTACCGTGTAGAATGCGCCGAGGTTCATGAACAGATAAGCGACAAAATAGATGAGGACGGCAGAGATGCCCTCATTGCTCAGGACGACGATCCCCATGAGAATGTAACCGGCGTGGGCGATACTCGAGTAGGCCAGCAGGCGCTTAAGGTTTGTCTGCCAGATGGCGACCAGGTTGCCAAGAGTCATCGTTGCTACAGAGATGATCGCAAGCATTAGGTTCCACTCGAAGCCCTGAAAACTTGCCCAATAACCTGCCGCGAGATTACTCACAGTTGGATCAAAGAATGTCACCTTGAAAAAGCGGATCATCATCGCGAAGCCCGCTGCCTTTGACGCTACGGAAAGAAATGCCGTGATCGTGATCGGGGCCCCTTCGTACACGTCCGGCGTCCAGAAGTGAAAGGGCGCGGAAGAAATCTTGTACCCAAACCCTGCAACCGTGAGGACCCCCGCAATCAGTAGAGCAACGCTGCTTGCACCACCCTGCATGAGAGCGTGATTAATTCCGTAGATATCCGTCGCGCCAGTGAGTCCGTAGAGAATAGAAATGCCATAGAGCATCAACCCTGAAGAGAGCGCTCCATAGATGACGTACTTCAGAGAGGCCTCACTTGAGTCCGGCGCGTCCTTTGTATATCCGGCGAGGATGTATGAACTAATACTTGTGAGCTCGAGGGATAGATACATCATCAGGAGGTTTGTCGCTCCTGACATCAGAAACATGCCGAGCGTCAGTGACATGAGGAGGGCGTAATACTCTCCCAAGCGACGCGGACCTACGTTGAGCTCGTCAGAGTTGAGCGAGAACACAACGACGAGCGCGCTGGAGAGAAGGATAACGAACTTGAAGAAGAGGGAAAACGAATCTACTGCGAACATATTACTGAAAATCGACTCGGTTACCCGGACTTGCTCAAACGCAAAAACAGTCGTGACTGCGAGTCCAAGCAGAGGAAGAAGAGCAATCCACGGCGTCTTCTTCCGTAAGAAAAGATCCACGATGATCGTGAGGCAGAAGGTTATCGCGAGCGCTGTCTCTGGCTTGAAATAACTCAGGCTGTGGAGGATTTGATCGGACATGTGTCTTCGAAGATATTCAATCTAGGCTTTGAGAATCAATCTGCCAACGCTACCATCTCGTTCCGTCACCCTTCTCCGCCAATGGGCGGATCCGCCGTGGCGGAGACTCCGTTCGTGCCGCCTGCAACATG
>CAYHSB010000109.1:0-5976 GCA_964359185.1 uncultured Chitinophagales bacterium | reverse complement strand
TCCCGCCACGTTTTCTTGTGGCGGGATTAGCAATTGATAGTTGGAACCGCACTAGGTGACGAAGAGATCCTTACGGCTAGACGTATTGCTACTCCTCTAGAGGAATCTCTATCCCTCAGATTTTGGAGCCAACAGTTTTAAACGAGAAGAATAGATAAAACAGACCGGATGAAGATATGTGTTACTTCTTCAACATCTGCATTGCTTGCTCGAGCGCATCTCGGAATTTCTCAGCCTGATTATCAAATATCATCACGCTGGAGCGAGTGAATTTTTTCTCGCCTTCCTTCGATGGTTTGCTTTCGGCGATCGTCAAATACTTCGATTTGTTCTTTGCCTCTTTCACATCGATGAAATACGTGCGATCACCGGCCTTAATTATTTTGGAAAAGAGTGCGTCCATTGTTGCACCCTCCTTTCAGTGGGTTTGTGGATTATGGAAGGAATGAATGAATTGAGACGGGTGAAGCGAACTGGTGCTCCTTTGGATAAATTAAATCGACCTTAAAGGAAGAATGTCTCCGACGCAATCTTGTTCTCGAGAGCGAAAAGTAGAGATTCTGTGCACGGGGAAGATAAACCGATCCACTTGCCCACTCTTCATGATGTTGGAGAATCCAGAGAAAAAAAACTGCTCAACCAACTGAAGCTCTGTTACCAGAAGGTGCGGTTGTGCGTCAACAATTGAGAGCGGATTGGCTTTCTTATTCTATGGAATAATCACGATATTGTCAAGCGAATAGGATAAATTTTGCGGAAACGCCTTCCAACGCCCACAAAAACAAAACCCCAGCAGGGAATGACTCCTGCTGGGGTTTCTGAATTGCTCGATACGGAAAGGGGTGATCAATACATATCACCCATCCCGCCGCCGTGCGGCATCGGGGGGGCCTTCTCCTTCTCTGGTTTCTCGCACACGGCGGCTTCTGTGGTGATAATCAGCCCCGCCACGCTTGCCGCGTTTTCTAGCGCGATGCGTGTCACCTTTGTCGGATCGACGACGCCGGATTTGATCAGGTTCTCATATTGCTCCGTCTGGGCGTTGAAGCCAAAGTCGTCTTTGCCTTCTTTAACCTTATTCACAACAACGGAACCCTCGAGTCCAGCATTGTTCACGATCCACCGAATCGGCTCCTCAAGGGCGTGTCGCAGGATATCTACCCCAATTTTCTGGTCCTCGTTCTCTGTTGCCACGTCATCCAAGCCCTGCATGGCCCGAAGATAAGCAACCCCACCTCCAGCGACGATACCCTCCTCCACTGCCGCACGGGTCGCGTGTAGGGCGTCTTCTACAAGCGCTTTTTTCTCCTTCATTTCCACTTCGGTTGCGGCACCGATTTTGAGGACAGCAACTCCACCGGAAAGTTTCGCCAGTCGCTCCTGCAGCTTCTCTTTATCATAGTCGGAGGTGGTTTTCTCAATCTGCATTTTGATTTCGTTGATGCGCTTCTTGATGTCCTCCTTCTTGCCTGCTCCCTCGACTATGGTCGTATTGTCCTTATCGATCGTGACCTTCTTCGCTGTCCCAAGATAGGAGAGCTGCGTATTCTCGAGCTTGAATCCTTTTTCTTCTGAGATCACCGTGCCGTTCGTAAGGATTGCGATATCCTCGAGCATAGCCTTCCGACGATCACCAAATCCTGGAGCCTTCACCGCACAGACTTTCAACGTCCCGCGGAGCTTGTTGACAACGAGTGTTGCGAGCGCCTCACCTTCAAGGTCTTCCGCAATAACAAGGATTGAGCGGCCTGCCTGTGCGAGCTTCTCAAGAATAGGCAGGAGATCCTTCATCGTGCTAATTTTCTTGTCATGGATTAGGATGTAAGGATCTTCGAGGACAGCCTCCATCGTATCAGCATCAGTGACAAAGTAAGGAGACAGGTATCCGCGGTCGAACTGCATCCCTTCCACCAAGTCGAGTATGGTTATCGCACTCTTCGCTTCTTCAACAGTTATGACACCGTCTTTCCCAACTTTGTCCATCGCATCGGCGATCAACTCTCCAATCGTGACCTCCACTGTCTCTTCAATCTTCTCCTTCGCCTCCTTCGCCTCTTTGTTTGTGGAGATCCTCACTCTCTGGTTGTTGGCTGAGATCGTCCCAACCTGAGCAATTTCCTTCTTACTCTCTACTGGGCGACTATTCTTTCTCAAACCCTCAACAATTTTGGCAACTGCGAGATCAATACCGCGCTTGAGATCCATTGGGTTCGCTCCAGCCGTTACATTCTTCAGGCCTTCACGCACGATCGCCTGGGCTAAAACTGTCGCCGTAGTCGTCCCGTCACCTGCCACGTCCGATGTCTTGCTGGCAACCTCGCGCACCATCTGGGCGCCCATGTTCTCAACCGGATCCTCAAGTTCTATTTCTTTTGCGACTGTGACGCCATCCTTTGTGACGGTGGGCGCACCGAACTTCTTATCGAGGACGACGTTGCGGCCCTTCGGACCTAAGGTTACCTTCACGGCATCAGCAAGCTTGTCGACACCACGCTTCAGCGCGGATCGAGCCTCTAAATCATAGAAAATTAATTTCGAAGCCATAGGGGTTCATCTCCTTCTCATAGTTTGATTTCTGAAGTTGGTCTTCAAAGTTGTGGGATCACAGAATTGCAAAAATATCGCTTTCCCGCATGATGAGAAGTTCCTCACCGTCGAGGGTCACTTCGGTACCAGAGTATTTCCCGTACAAAACCTTGTCCCCAACTTTTACCTCTACGGGGATGCGGTTTCCATCCTCAGTCTTTCCTGGGCCAACGGCCACAACTTCTCCCTGAACTGGCTTTTCTTTTGCCGTATCGGGAAGGATTATTCCTCCCTTGGTTTTTTCCTCTGCAGGGGCAGGTCGGATAATCACACGGTCTGCCAGCGGTTTGATCTTCATTGGCTACACCTCCTTATGGATTTACTTAAGTTTATGAGAATCTTGATTCTGTCCTACTAGGCAGGCATCATGACCCATCTTGTTTAGCACTCTCTGGGTGAGAGTGCTAACAATATAATAAAAAAAATACAAAAGTCAAGACCAAGCACGCGAGTACCACTGAGGGAACAGGGGGGAACTTCTACTACTTGGGCTTCCCTGCTAGGACGATAACGAATTCCCCTTTGAGACTGCGGGAGGATAACGCTTGGAGAACCGCGGAAAGTTTCCCCCGCAGCACCTCTTCAAACTTCTTCGTTAGCTCACGGCTCAAAGAGATCTCCCTATCACCGAAATGTTCAAGGATCTGTTGAAGCGTCATGATTAAACGGTGAGGGGATTCATAGAGGATGATGGTACGCTTTTCCTGTGCAAGCTCCTCGATCCTCGTCTTCCTACCTTTCTTTAGTGGAAGAAACCCTTCGAACACAAACCGGTGCATCGGAAGGCCACTGACGATGAGGGCGGGGAGAAATGCCGCCGGACCCGGGATGGCCTTTACAGGAATTCCCGTCACGACCGCAGCTCGAAGGATGTGAAAAGCTGGATCAGAGATCCCTGGGGTGCCGGCATCGGAGACGAGAGCAATCGATTCGCCCTGTTTCAGCCGATGGATCAGGTACGGCACGCGCTTCTCCTCGTTATAACTGTAATAGCTGATCAATTCTTTTTTAATGTTCAAATGATTCAGAAGGACTCTTGTCTTCCGTGTGTCCTCTGCCGCAATTGCATCTACGCCAGACAGAATCTTCACAGCTCGAAAACTGATGTCATCGAGGTTGCCGATGGGCGTAGCAACGATGTAAAGGGTACCCTTTTCTATCTCCTCCGGCACTTTCTCTCTCCAATAAAAAGGTTGAGGGTTTGGAAGGGGAGCAACTGAAGCGCTTTAACTCTTTAACTAAACTTCTAGAAAATTCCTAAATACCCCAGTCGCGGGCGTAACGGAAATCTACGTTGATAGTTCGGTGGGAGATTTTTGCAATGGTTGGCGGGCGCCGCTTGAACTGGTTTTTCCTAACTGTAGTGTGAACTTTGTTTATGAAATTTCTCGAGAAACCCAATTCCATCAATTCATCGTCGGTCCGTCGTTCATCAACCATGTAATAGAGAAGCGCATCAACGTCCGAATATGAAAAGCCTAGTTCTCCTTCATCGGTCTGCCCGATCCACAGATCCGCCGTAGGCTTTTTCTTCACTATGTGTTCAGGCACTCCAATTGCTTCGGCCAGCTGCCACGCTTGTGTCTTATACAGGTCTCCAAGTGGATTGATTCCGCAAGCCATATCACCATAGATCGTCCCGTACCCAAGCATGTACTCAGTCTTATTGCTCGTACCAACGACAAGTGCATTTTCACGAGCTGACAAGTCATAGAGAACTATCATCCTGGCACGCGCCATGACATTGCCCCTCCGGACGCTCGTGAGGTGAGAAGCTTTCTCGAGATAAGCGTCGACCATGCCAGTGATGTCGACTACTGCGCTTCGCGTCCCGAGTTTCTCAACTACCAACTTTGCATCCTGCAGGCTATCAGGGCTGCTGGTTTTGTACGGCAGGAGGACATTTAGAACATTTTCCTTCCCCAACGCCTCTGTGCTGAGATATGCAACTACTGCAGAATCGACACCACCAGAGAGGCCAATGACGGCGCGTTTCAATCCCACGTGCGTGATTTCATCTCTGATGAAATCTACAAGCAACTTGCGGACAAACTGCACGTTTATCTGCAGGCCGCGGCCATCTCTACTCGTTGCTTCCATTGACGATAAAGGTAACAAGAATTGACTCTGAAATCAAGAACCATCACGATCTGGAAACTTGAGATTGACGAGAAAAAAGGGCAAATTCAGGAGAGTCGAAGGATAAACTTTCGTGCTCAGCAGGCGTCAAAAGTGTTAGGAATGCACTTCGAAACGTAATGACACCGGCGCTACGCAAAGCCCTCGCTTTCCTTCTCGGCCTTTTCTTGTTTTTGCACATCCCTGCCCGCGGACAAGATTGCTCCAAGACTTCCGTATCCCTGATTCCCATCAACGATCTCGGAAGCAGATTCTACAAAGCATACCAAGGGGGACTCTACCCTGTTGGCAACAATGGACGACCAGCAGCTCACGATTCTGCGGGCCTTGCGCTTGCTCGAAGCATTCAACCGTTGAATCCGGCGGGGATCGTGGACATACTGAACGGCAAATTCGTTCTCCTCTCCATTGGCATGTCCAATGCTACTCAAGAGTTCTCCGTTTTCAAAATTGTTGCTGACACCGACCGCACGAAAAATCCCAAACTCGTGATCGTTGATGGTGCACAAGGCGGTCAAACGGCTACAATCATCTCAAACCCAGCTGCGACATTTTGGGCAGTCGTAGATCAGCGACTGGGGAGCGCAGGCGTTACGAGACAGCAAGTGCAAGTTGCGTGGGTCAAAGAAGCAGACGCAGGTCCGACCCAACCATTTCCAACTCATGCGCTGACATTGCAGAACAAGTTCGAGGCAATCGCGAGAATTTTGAGATCCCGTTTCCCAAACATCAAGATCGCATACTGGTCCAGCCGAACCTACGGGGGCTATGCAACGAGCACGTTAAACCCCGAGCCCTACGCGTATGAATCCGGCTTCGCTGTCAAATGGCTGATTGAGAAACAAATCAATGGTGATACGAGTCTTACCTATTCTGGAGGCAGTCCGAGAGCCCCATGGCTCGCATGGGGTCCGTACCTCTGGGCAGATGGAATGGTTCCGAGGAGCGATGGCCTTGTTTGGCAGTGCAGCGATTTCGGACCAGACGGTACGCATCCCTCAACGAACGGTCGAATGAAAGTTGCCCAGCTTCTTCTGTCGTTCTTTAAGACCGATCCAACCGCGAAAGGCTGGTTTCTCAAGTTTCCGCCAACCGCCGTTGAAGGATCCGACGGCGAACTCCCGGGTCGATACACCCTGGAGCAAAACTATCCGAACCCATTCAATCCCACAACAACGATTCGCTTTTCACTTCCGCAGCGAGAGCAAGTCACTCTGAAGATTTTTGATGTACTCGGCCAGGAAGTGGCAA